>CAZZNC010000103.1:0-1887 GCA_964655405.1 uncultured Anaerolineaceae bacterium
TCCAAGAATATATGCGCTCTGTCGAGCGTGTCTTGGCCGCGATTGTAGAGCACCTGCGCCATCACCGGATGGTACGTGCGCAGACGGTCGGCGATCTCAGGCGGCGCGGAGGGGACAATATACCAGCGTTTGGGCGTGGAAACCGGATCAAGTTGGGTCACAGCGTTGCTCCTCTGAGCGTCCGATGGTAACACGCGCGCCCATGATCCGGCAAAAGTGAGCGCGCGCAGCACGCCGCCCCACTTACCGAACGTCCGCCCGCCTTTTACCTGACGCTTTCGCCTCGCACGCGCACGCTTGTTATAATCGGCGGCATGGAACACAACCGTTTTTCCCAATTCGAGGAGCGCATCCGAACGCTGATCGAGGGTGGTTTTGCGCGGCTCTTCGCCGGACGCTTGCAGCCGCGTGAGGTGGCGTTGCGTCTGGCGCGCGCCATGGAAGACAACGCCGACCTGAACGACGCGGGCGTGCTTTGCGCCCCCAATCGCTACACCGTGCGGCTGAACCCCGCCGACCATGCCGCGCTGCTCGCCGCGCAGCCGGACGTAGCCTCCGCGTTGGGCCGCCACATGGTGACGTTGGCCGCGGAAAGCGATCTGTACCTGGACAGCGCGCCGGAAGTGATCCTGTTGCCCGACGCAACCCTGACACCGCGCGGGGTCGGCGTGCAGGCCGCCTACACGGAAAACGCGCGCGAAACCACGCAGATGATGCCCGTAGACACCGCCCCACCCACGCCGCACCCGCCCGAGTTGCCCCAGGCGTATCTGGTGTTGGACGGCAGCCGCTATGTGCCGCTGACCCGCTCGGTGATCAACGTCGGACGGCGGCGGGACAATTTCATCGTGCTGGACGATACGCGCATCAGCCGCCAACATTGCCAATTGCGCTATCGCATGGGGCAGTTCGTGCTCTACGACTTGGGCAGCAAGGGCGGCACATTTGTCAACGGGGAGCGCGTGACCGAGTGCGCGCTGCGTTCCGGCGACGTGATCTCGCTGGCGGGCGTGCAGTTGGTCTACGTGCAAGACGACAGCAGCAACGTCCACAGCGCGCACGGCGGCGACACACGGTTGGACATGCCCCCCATTTCCGAAGAGGGAGAGCCGTGAGCATAGATTGGGTGCTGTTGGCGCTGCGGATCGTTTCCGCAGGGGCGTTGTTGGCGTTTTTGGGCGCGCTCTTTTGGCTGCTGTGGCGAGATTTCCGCACGGTGACGGAAAACAGCAGCGCCGAGCGGCGTGGGCATGTGGTTGTCATCGCGGTGGAAGGGAACGACGGCGACGCCCTGACCGCCCTGCGCGGTGCGCGCTTTCCGCTGCTGCCGCTCACCACGTTGGGACGCGCGCCGACCAATACCATCGTGCTCGACGATGCTTTTTGCAGCCTGGAACATGCGCAAATCGTCTGGCGCGGCGGGCAATGGTGGTTGGAAGACCGCCACAGCAGCAACGGCACGCGGCTCAATGACGAGCCGATCCGTGAGCCGGTAGTCGTTTCGTCCGGCGACGTGATCGGCATCGGGCGCGTGCAACTGAAGATTGCGTTGGATTGAACTTGCAAGCCATACGAATCACACCACAAAGAGGGGTGCAACCTTGGATACAGAAACACAGATCACGCTCCGCCCGTTCACACCGGCAGATATGCTCGGCGTGGCCGAAATTGAACGGGCCGTTTTCGACAGCGCAGGCTACCGTCCGCTTTTCATTCGCCAATTTTACGATTTGTTCCCTTCGCTGATCTGGGTAGCCTGGGACGCGGAGGAAAAGCGCATCGCCGGACACATCTTCGGCGGCGTAGCGCAGGGGGGCACGGTCGGCTGGATATTGAACTTTGCGGTGCTGGCGCGCTACCGGCGCATGGGGCTTGGGCAGCGGCTGT
>CAZZNC010000103.1:1897-7729 GCA_964655405.1 uncultured Anaerolineaceae bacterium
TGCTTTGCAAGAAACGGGCGCCACGCAAATTCAGATCACCGCCGAAGTGGACAACGCAAGCGCACTCCGGCTTTATGAGCGCGTCGGCTTTCAGCGGATCGGCGTGGGCGAAAACTATTACGGGGACGGGGCCGACCGCGCCATCTTCGCCTATCAGCCGGAAGGGAACTAACGCGATGGACTTGGGTTTGGGGAGCGCGCGCGTTTTCGTGGCAGCGAGCAGCCAGGGGCTGGGCGCGGCCACCGCACGGCAGTTCAGCCGCGAAGGGGCCTTGGTGACACTCAACGGACGGGACGCCACACGGCTGGAAGCCACCGCCAATGCCATCCGCAAGGAAACGGGCGGGCGCATTTTCACCGCCGCAGGCAACCTGACCGACGCGCAAACCTGCGTCCACGTGGTCGAACACGCCACGCAGCAAATGGGCGGGCTGGACGTGCTGGTGACCAACTCCGGCGGGCCGCCGCCCGGGACGTTCGAGAGCGTGCAGCCCGGGGACTGGCAAGCCGCCTACGCGCTGCTTGTGCTCAGCGCGGTGAACCTGATCCGCGCCGCGCTGCCGCATCTGCGCCAAAGCAAACGCGCCGCCATCCTGACCGTTACCTCGCTGACCGTCAAGCAGCCGCTGGACAACTTGATCCTTTCCAACAGCGTGCGCATGGCGTTGGTCGGGTTGACCAAATCGCTGGCCGAAGAGCTGGGGCCGCAGGGCATCCGCGTCAACAGTATCTTGCCCGGGTGGACACGCACCGGGCGCGTTGCGCAACTGATGCGCGCGGTGGCCGAGCGGGAAAGGATCACGGTGGAGGAAGCCATCACACGCCGCACGGCCAGCGTGCCACTGCGCCGCATGGCCGAGCCGGAGGAGTTCGCCAACGTAGCCGTGTTCCTGTGCTCGCCCGCCGCCGGCTACGTGCACGGCGCGATGATCCCCGTGGAAGGCGGCGCCATTCGCGCGACGTTGTGAGGTGTGAGCGAGCGGATTTGCGGGAGTGCAAGAGCAGCGCCCCCGCAAATCCGGCACACGCGCACTTTGTCCCCGCTCCGCGATCCGGATATACTGCCAAGCAGGTGCAACCGACAGCCTACACGTAAAGGCGGGGGGCTATGCAGGAAGCAACGCGAGTCAACGGCTACGACATCGTGCGCGATCCGACGCTGGCACGGCTACGGCGCTATTTGCCGGTGCTGGGCATCGTCGGCGCGCCGTATGCCAACTTGAACGGCAACGGCGATCCGGTCAGCCCATTGGACGACGTGGGCGAATGGGACGCGCTGAGCGCGGCGCTGCTGGCCGCTGAAGGCAGCGCACCGTTGGCACTGGCGCGGCTGCGTCCGCCGACCGCATCCCGCATGGAAGCCGCGTTGACGGCACACGGCGCGGACGTGTTCCGCGTGGTGCATGTGGTGGCACACGGCGAGCGCGACCTGCTCTATTTGGAAAACGAACGTGGGCACGAAGACTACGCGGTCGCCGAGTATCTTGCCAACGTGCTGCGCGAAAGTGCTGTGCAGCTTTTGGTGCTGGACGGCTGCTTTAGCCGCCGGGTGGCCGAGCTGTTGACCGAAGAAACGCCGATTTTGGCCGTGCTGGGCACGCGGCGACGGGTGTTACCTGCGCAGACCGCGCGTTTCAACACGCACTTTTACACCGCGCTGAGCGACGGCGTGCCCATCGCGGAAGCGTTCCGCGCAGCGCAGGCCACCTTGCCGAAAGGACGCAGCGGCGCCGGGCGCTACGAGATGGTGACGCGCGAAGGGTCGGACGCACACGCGCTCACTTTGCCGAACGCACCGCAACACGCCGCGCAGCCCCTGCTTTGGGACGGACAGCCGCGCATGGTGGACGTGCCCGCCCGCTCCGGCTTCGTCGGACGGCGCGAGGCGCTGAGCTGGTTGGCCGACGCCTGCGCACGCGAAGGGGGCGGCGTCTGGGCACTGGACGGCGTGGGCGGCACGGGCAAAACCGCGTTGGCCGCACATGCCGCGACGCGCTTCGCCTGGCGTTTTGAGGGCGGGGTCGCTTGGGTGGCGCTCAACGCACGCAGCACCGTCCGCGACGCGCTGGCCCCGCTCGCCCGCACACTGGGGCTGGCGCCGCACGCCGACGCCGATGCGATCCTGGCGGCAGCGCGGGAACGGCATGTGCTGCTGGTGCTGGACGCCGCCGACACGCCCACGCGCCGCAAAACCCGCACGCGGCTCGGCGCGTTGGTGCGCGCGCTGGCGCAAAGCGGCGCGCACGTGCTGCTGACCGCACGCTCGGCGGACGGGCTGCCGCTGGAAATGCCCGCCGAACACGTCTGGACACTGGGACGCTTTTCCCCCAAAGAGGCGCGCACCTTGGCTATGCGTCTGGCCGTCGAACGCGCGATTGAGGCACTGGACGTAGATACGATTGACGATTTTCTCGACCGCACGTTGAATTTGCCCTGGCTCATCGTGACCGGCGTCGGCTGGGTGGAAGCGTGGGGGTTGGCACGGGCACTGCACGCGCTTTCCGCTTTCGACGCCGAAGCGCCCGACCCGCGCGCCCAATATTTCCAGCGCCAGGCGCAAACGTTGGCGTTGCAAGACGACGGACTATCGCGCTTGCTGCGGCGTGCGCAAAGTCTGCCAGACGGCTTCGACGACCGTTTGGCGCAAGGGCTGAGCGGGCAGCAAGACGACGGCGCGCTGCAAGAAGCCCACCGACGCGGGCTACTGTTCCGCAAAGGGGCGCTTTACCGGCTGCCGCCGACCTTGCGCGCCGCGCTGCGCAGCTACGCGCCACTGCCCCCCATGTCCCGCGCGCGCGTGGAGCGCGCCATGATGCGCTATTTGGCGCAGTCCTGGCCGCCGGACACGCAAGAGCCGCGCGCCCGCGCCTGGTTGAACAACGCACGGGCACTTTTGGGGCACGCGCTGACCGAGAACAACGACGCGGAAACGGCAGCAGCGTTGCTGAACGTGGCCGCAGAAACGTTCCAAGCGGCGGGCCTGGTGCGCGAGTTCGTCGAGTATGCACGGCGCTGCCGCGATCTGTTGCCGCCCGGGGAAACCTTGGCCCATTTGCAAACCACGATGGGCGCGATCATGAGCACGCACGCCGCTTACACCAAAGAAGCGGGCTTCATGTTCCAAATGACGCTGGAGCTGCCCAACTTGAGCGCCAACACGCTGGCGGAAACGTGCGTCGCTTACGGGCGCTACCTTTCGCACGACAAGCAGCCCGCTTCTGCCGCCCGTGAACTGGCCCGCGCGGTCAAAACGCAACTCGCCGCACCAGAGCAGGCGGACGTAGCTTTGGTGGCCGCGCTGCTACACGAGTGGGCGCGCGCCCTGGCCGACCAAGAACAAACCGCGCAGGCCATCAAACGCTATCAAGAAGCGTTGGCCGCCTACGCCAAGAGCAAACAGCCGCATCCCGCCGCCGAAGCCATGTACGAACTTGGCGCGCTGCTGACCCAAAACGACGCCGCCGACCGCGCCGAAACGATCTGGGTGCGCGCGCTGCGCTCTGCCGAGCGCGTGCGGGATCGCAAACTGATCGCGCAAATCCACGAGGCCTTGGGCGCGCTGGCGCTGGCCTGTCGGCGCGCACCGGACGCCGTGCAGCATTTTTCCAACGCGCTGAGCCACTGGCTCGCCACGCCGGATGCCGAGGCCCTGGCCCACGCGCAACGTTACTTGGCCCAAGCCGAAGCCGCATTGGAGCAAAACGCCCCCCACGAGAGTACCCCATGAGCAAAGATGCCGAAGCCCTCTATTGCTACTTTCATCCGGAGCGCATCGCGCTAGAGCGCTGCGAAGTTTGCGGCAAAGCGCTCTGCGCGTATTGCCTCTATTACACCGAAGACGGACAACGGCTGTGCGTGGAACATGCCGCCGAAGCACGCGCCTTAGGCGTGCAAGTGACCGAACCCGCCGCCTACGCCGACCAGCTCATCAGCGCACAAATCGGCGCCGACCGTAAACAAAAGCGCGGCTTACAAGACGCGGACAGCGTGCTTTACAAGGGCAACTCGACCGACCTGGCCGCGTTGGTGGCGCTGGTGTTGGGCGTCGTGACATTGGGATCGTGCTGCGGCGCGATTTACTGCGTGCCCATCGTGGGCGTGTTGCTTTCGGTGCTGGGGTTGATCAACGCGCGCAAAGCCTACGACCCCAGCCGCACGCGCCGGTTCAGCTTGATCGGGCTGGTAACTTCCGGCGTGGTGGTGCTGATCATCGTGGGGGCGATTGTGGTTTACGGCATGATGTTCGCCACACTCTTCCAAAGCGCACGCTATTGGCCCACGTGGGCGGCTTACACGCCCTCGCCAAGCGCCACGCCCTACGGCACGCCCCCGCCCAGCGTCACCCCGCAGACCACACCGCCGACGCCCCCGCTATTCGGACGCTGAGAGGCGCGCGCGAGGGCGTCGCGAGCGGTCACCCGCAGGGTGGTCGTGAGCGGTGCCCGACGTGCGCGCCGCACGGGGCACGCACAATGGACAGATCGCACACGAAAGGAGAGCAAGCGGCGCACGCCGCGCAACTATGGACGCTGTGAAAATCGCAGTTATCGGGGGGTCGGGCCTCTACGCGATGCCGGAACTCCAAGACGTTGAAGAACGCCACATCAGCACGCCCTTTGGTGAACCAAGCGACGCCCTCCGCATCGGCACGCTGGCCGGTCAGCGCGTCGCGTTCCTGGCACGGCACGGGCGCGGCCATGTGCTCACCCCCACCGAAGTCCCCTACCGCGCCAACATCTACGCGCTCAAGACGCTGGGCGTCGAGCACGTGATCAGCGTCAGCGCCTGCGGCTCGCTGCAAGAGCAGTACGTCCCCGGGCACATCGTCATACCGGACCAATTGGTGGACTGGACCAAGAATCGCCAAAGCAGCTTTTTCGGCAATGGCTTGGTCGCGCATGTCGCCGTCGCCGACCCCTTCTGCCCGCGCCTGAGCGTGCTTCTGGTAGACGCGGTGGCAGAGACAGGCAGCACGGTACATGATGGCGGCACGTTCGTCACCATCGAAGGCCCGCGCTTCAGCACGCGCGGTGAAAGCGCGCTTTTCCGCGCCTGGGGCTGCGGCATCATCGGCATGACCACCTCGCCGGAAGCCTTCCTCGCGCGCGAGGCGGAAATGTGCTACGCGGTGATGGCACACGTGACCGACTACGACGTGTGGCACAAAACCGAGGAGGACGTGTCGGTCGAGCTGGTGCTGCAAACACTGCAAGCCAACGTGCGCACCGCACAGCGCGCCATTGTGGGCGTGGTGCAACGGCTGGCCGCCGAACCCGTCCGCGATTGCGACTGCGCGGACACGCTGGGCAGTGCGCTCATCACCGCGCGCGACAAAATCCCCACCCCCACGCTCAAACGGCTCTGGCCGTTGATCGGACGCTATTTCGAAGAGCGCGAGCCGTAGCGCAGCCCACCATGATCGAAACGGCGCACGAAAAAGCGCGGAACGTGGCGCGGCAGGAACGGCTGCTGCTGACGCTGGCGGGCGTGTTCATCTTGCTGAACCACGTCACGCTGATTTTGGCACGCGGGCGCGCGCTCACCATCCTATGGCCGGTCGGCGTATGGGCCGCAGGCGCGGCGTTCGGCCACCGCGTGCTAAACTGCCGCCTGCCCGAACGCGATCCGCTGCTCTTCCCGCTGGCGATGTTCCTCACCGGCTGGGGGCTGAACGTGATCGCGCGCCTGGTGCCGCGCTACGCTTACCGCCAGACGCTCTGGATGGCGCTCGGGCTGGGCGTGTTGATCGCGCTGGCCGCGCTGCCCCATGACCTGCGCTGGCTGCGCCGCTACCGCTACACCTGGCTGCTGGGCGGGCTGGCGCTGCTGGTG
>CAZZNC010000104.1:0-7719 GCA_964655405.1 uncultured Anaerolineaceae bacterium
CTACAACTTCACGCTGACCGCGCCGCCGCAAATTTTGCAGCGCGCCGCCGACTACTTTACCGACGAGACCGTCGCCGACCTGGATGCGTGCCTGGCAAAGGTCAACGCGCACCCGCAAGGACACACCTTCGGCTTTTACGGCGGGGCACAGACCGGCTTCCACGTGCTCACGCTGAAGGACGAGGCGTTGATCGATCAACTGATCGAAGGCGAACACTCTGAGGACTGGAAACGTTTGGCGGTCAGTGTGTTACATAAGATTTTGCTGGACAAGATCGCCCAGGTGCCCGCGCACGGCATCGAAGACAAGACCATGATCCGCTACCACCGCGATCCGCGCCTGGCCGTACAGCACGTGGACGAGGGCGCGGGCAACTTCGCCTTTTTCGTCAGCGCCACGCGCATGGATCAGATCAAAGCGGTGGCCGGACGCGGCGAAAAGATGCCGCAAAAGAGCACGGACTTTTACCCCAAGGTCATTTCCGGCATTTCGATGTTGCCCGTTGGGCCGCAAGAACGGCTATAATCAGGGGCGGGGAAGCCACGCGCTTCCCCCTACCCTGTTCGCACACGGGAGAAGATGCCCATGAACGCCAACGAAGCCTTACGACGCGCCCAACTGCGCACCGACGACAAGCAATACCGCGTTATCCGGCTGCCCGCCGGCGCGATCTGGGTGGCAGCGGGCGTGTTGGCCGAGGTTGCGTTGCCCTTCAGCGCGTTGATTGCAGACGCGGACGAGGTGACGTTGATTTTGCCCAGCGAGGCCTGGGAAGCTCTCAAAACGCGCTTGCCGGAGCACGCCGAGTTGCCCGCGCTCTACCGTTTGATTACCTTTGACGCGGAACTACCGCCGGAGCTGACCGGTTTCATCGCGTTGGTGGGGCACATCCTGGCAGAAGCAGGCGTGCCGGTGCTCACCTACGCCGCCTACACGCGCGACCATGTGCTCGTGCCTGCCGACACATTCCAAACGGCCTGGGACACGCTCAGCGTAGCGCAACAAAGCGCGTAAACGGAGGGGACGTGTATGGGACGACGAAACGTTTTTTTGCTGCTGATTGCGTTGTTGCTGAGCGCGCCGCTGCTGGGCACGCGCTCCGCCCGCGCCCAAGAAGGGGACGCCGAAAGCGTTTCCTATTGGTGCACACGCGGCGAAACCACGTTGCGCACGTGCGCAGGTTGGGGGGACTGTGACGTGCTGCTGAGCTACGCACCCAACACGCTGCTTTTTGCTTACGGCACGGCCACCGGCGACCGCGAGGCGGGCGTGGATTTGTGGCTGCTGATGGAAGATCCGGTACAGCACGTGCGCGGCTACGTACACAGCACGCGCGTTTACGAGTGCGAACCGCAGCCCTGGCAGACGTTGCCCGTTGTGCCGCAGGTCAGCGAGGCCATGCGCGCCGTGTATCAGCGCGGGCTGGAGATGGGCAACGACCCGCACGCTTTTTCCAAAGTGGGGGACTGCCAAAACGTGGAAGCGTTCTTCCTTTCCCACTTCGACCATCCCAACGAATACGACCTCGGCCCCTACCAAGACTTGCAGGCGACCATAGACCACTTCGCGGGGTCGTGGGAGCGGGACAGCGCGGCGGTGGAAGCCGGTTACACAGTGGCTTCGGCGCTCTCGCCGCTCTGGGCAGACCCCGCCCGTTGCGAAAGCGACGAAACGCCGTTGGCGTGTGAAAACCGGCTCCATAACCCCAGCATCGTTATGATCAGCATGGAGACGTGGAACCGCACCGGCAAGCAGCCCGTCAGCGAGTACGAGGACTATTTGGGGCAAGTGGTCGCCTTCTGGTTGGAGCGCGGCGTGGTGCCGATTTTGGGCACGAAAGCGGACAACTTGGAAGGCGATTACAGCATCAACGCGGCCATCGCGCGGGTGGCGGCACGCTACGACGTGCCGCTGTGGAACTTCTGGTTGGCGGCGCAATCGCTGCCCAACCACGGCTTCGATCCGACCTGGTCAGACGGTTTCCATCTGCTCTGGGCGCGCAGCTTTTACAACAACCCCGCGCGGCTGCGGGACGGCTGGCCGGTGCGCAATCTGACCGCGCTGCAAGCCATTGATGCCGTGTGGCGCGCTGTTGCAGCAGCCGCGCCCGCACCGGAAAGCGAGTGAGCGTATGTCCCGTGTGCTGTTCGCGCTTGTGTTGATCGCGTTGGTGCTCGGCGCGTGCGGCCCCGCGCAAGGCAAGCCGGAGGACGCCGTGCCGCCCTATTTGCAGGCGCTGCTCGCCAACGACGAAGACGCCGTGCTGCGCGCGGTGTGTCCGCAGTGGGAAGAGCAAGCCGCGCGTGACCTGGCGGCTTTTTCCGGCGTGACGGGGGAGCTGCAAGACGTGCGTTGCCAGGTGGCGGGCACGGACGGCGACTACACGCTGATCACATGCAGCGGCACGATGCAGATCAACTACAACGGCGAGCTGCGCGACCGCTCGCTGCAAGGCCAAACCTACCGTGTGAAAGAGGTGGACGGTGACTGGAAAATGTGCGGCTACCAATAACGACCCGGGCAGCCTGAACTTCATTTTGCAAAACAACCCGAATTTAGCCCCGCCGGAAAAGGTGCGTGTGGAAAAGGTGCGCTCCACCCCCTACCCCGACGGACGGCGCGTCAAGGTGGCGGTGGAGCTTTCCCCTTTCCGTGAGCAGCCCGACCTGGATATAGACATCCTGGACACGGAAGGGCGCGCGGTGGCCGGTGTGAACGTGATCGGGGTGATGAACTTCCGCATGGCGTTCGTGCTGCACCTGCGCGGGGTAGAAGCGCCCGCCGGAAACTACACCGTGCGCGTGCATCTGCATTACCAAGAGCACCCCGACGCACACGACACACACAACACCCCGCTGCACATTCCGGCGCCGGAAACGCCCTAAATGCACGAAACGGTTGGGCACATTCCCAACTTTCGCTATACTACAGCAACGCAACCTGTACTTTGCGTTACCCTATTTATACGCAGCACGACAACGGAACACGTCCTAAAGGCGATTGAGCGCGGTGGCTAGAAAAAAGCTCGGTAAATACGAAATCATCGAACGCATCGGTCGGGGTGGCATGGCGGAGGTCTATCGCGGCTATCACGCAGCGCTAGACCGCTATGTGGCGATCAAGTTGCTGCACGCCTTCCTTGCCGACGATCCAGAGTTCAAAGATCGTTTCGAGAAAGAGGCCCGCAACGTCGCCAAGCTGCGCCATCCGAATATCGTACAAGTGTACGATTTCGAGTATGACGAAGAAGGCGACAGCTATTATATGGTGATGGAGTTCATCAACGGGCCGACGCTCAAAGAGCGGATCTACGAACTCCATTTGAAGGGGCAACAGCTCCCCCGTGCCGAAGCGATCCGCATCGTGCGCGACGCGGCCAAAGCGTTGGCCTACGCGCACCAGCGCAACATGATCCACCGCGACGTGAAGCCCGCCAACTTGATGTTGGACGAAGACGGGCGCGTCGTGTTGACCGACTTCGGCATCGCCAAGATCGTGACCGGCACGCAATTTACCGCCAGCGGCGGCATGGTGGGCACACCCGCCTACATGGCGCCGGAACAAGGCTTGGGCGAAGCGGGCGACGAACGCTCGGACATTTACTCGCTGGGCGTGATCCTGTACCAGCTGATGACAAGCAAGCTGCCTTTCGAGGCCGACTCCCCGTTGGCATTGATCCTGAAGCACGTCAACGAGCCGCTGCCAGACCCGCGCCAGCTCGTGCCCGACCTGCCGGAAGCCCTGGCGCAGATCATCGTAAAGGCGCTCGCCAAAGATCCCCCTCAACGCTACCAAACGGCCATCGAGTTTGCGCAGGACTTGAGCGCACTCGACGAGCAGGGCAACCTACCCGCCCAGCTGCGCGCAACTGGCCTGGATACTCCCCTCCGTCATCAAGCCGCACTGCCGCCCACCAAACCGGTCGTACCGTCCAAGATACAATCGGTGCTTCACAGAACCCAACCCATTCCCAAGGCAGCCACTCCCCTCACGCCCATTGCGCCGATAGCGCACGCGCGGGGGCGTCTGCGTCCGTTTTCCGTGCTGGGGCTGGCGCTGGGCATAGCGGCGTTGGTGTTGATCGCGCTTCTGGTTTTTGGACGCCAGGATACGGCTTGGGGCGACTTGTTCCACGCGAACACAACCACAGAAAACGCCACCGCAACCACGCTTGCCGTCAGTGCGTTGGACGCAACACCAATCCGCGCCACGTCCAGCTTCGAGCCAACCGCAATTCCCGCGCGCGAACACACGTCCACGCCCACCAACACGCCCGCCCCAACACACACGCCGGTCGCGCCGACAACCCAGCCGGCCACCACACCCAGCCCCACCCTTCCGCCGACCGAGACGCCCGCGCCCAGCATCACCCCTTCGCCCAATTTGACGGGCACAGCGGCCTGGGCCTTTTTCGCCACACAAGCCGCCGCCACGCCCACGCCCAATATGACGCTGACGCTGGCCGCTTGCGATTTCGAATACATCGTGGATCAACCAGAAGATTACAACGAGCCGCCTGCCTTCAGCGACGTGGGCAATCCGCGTTTGGTGCCCGCCAACGAAAACTTCAGCTTTGACTTGATCTTGGAAAACGTGGGTAGCTGTGACTGGCCGGAAGGCGCACGGCTTAGCTACAATGCCGATTTGACCGAAAACCCTAACGAAACGGTCAACTTGGAGCGCGTGCAGGAAACGTGCGAGGAATATACCGGACTGAACTTTGCACGCCAGGAACGGCCCAATTTCTTCCTGAACGGGTCGGTGGGCGTCACCGAAAGGTCCGCGCCGATAACATTCACCGGCACAGCGCCGCGCGTTTTCGGATGTTACTACAGCGTGTGGGATTTGCTCTATCCGAACAGCACCATCACCATCGGGCGCCCCCTGGTGCTGACCATTCGCGTTTGGGGAGGCGGTTAACGCAACACGCACGTGCTCACGTTCACGCCACAACGAAAACGCCCTGTCCTTCGCGGACAAGGCGTTTATTTTTCGGGCATGTGCACCGCGCTCAGCTCACCGGCACGGCACGCACCACAAGGCGCTGCGAAAAGACGCCGTAATTTTCGTCCCAGTTGGTGCACGTGAGCAGCGTCAAGGTGGGGCGATCAGTGGGCGCGGTGACCGTCCAATCGTCCGGATCAACTTTGGTGATGCTCTGCACGGTGAAATGCCGTTCGGTTTCCCCTTCCAACACGATAATTTCGTCGCCAGGTTGCAGATCGCCCAGCCCCCAGAACGGCCCGGGATTGTCGAAGCCGAGCTGCACATGCGCCGCCAAAACCGTGTTGCCCCACTGATCGTCCATCCAGGTTGTGCCTTCCAGCCAGCCGACATAGTAGCCCAGCCCGCTCACGTCCCATTGCCGATCTTCCAGCGGCAGATCCACGATGGGGATCGGTTGTTGGAACTGATCGCGCAGCTTCGGGATGATCAAGGCACGCGAGCCTGAAGGCGTCGGCGCAACGTAGGGTGTGGAAGTGGACGGAAACTCAAAAAGCAGCCCATCTTCCCCCGGGGCGGCAGTGTTGGGGGGAGCTTGCGCTCCCCCCTCTCCCTCTTGCGTTGTGGTGGCGGCAGTAGCTGCCGCCTCCGACGCCGCAGGTTGCGGTGAGGTGTCCTTTCCGGACTGGCTCATAGCCAAAGCCACCACAACGACCAACACCACAAGCACGACAGCTCCCACAAGCAGCAGGCGGCGGCGCGGCGACGCCAGCCAGACGCTGCCGAACATCAGCAGCGCCCCCAATGCCAGCAGCGCGGGCAGATACGTCCGCCCCTGCTCCGCAGGCGGGAGCGTGCCGATGCCGGTGGCGGGCAAGCCGCCCGTTGCAGGCCCGACGTTGACGCTGGCCGAGTCGCACACTTGCGTACCGCCCGCGCGCGCAGCGCAGGCCGTGTTGCTGAGCGATGCCGGCGCGCCTTCGCCCGGGTCAACGCCGGTCATCAGCGAAACGGTGACCACATCGCCCGGGTTCATTGTTCCCACATTGACCGTGACGACCTGCCCTTGTGTGTCGAGCGTGCCACGATCCGAGGTCACGCTGATGATGGGCAAGGTGGCCGGCACGCTGTCTTGGATCACCACGCCGTCCATAGCTTGCGTCCAACTGTTGCGCACGGTGATCGTCCAGGTCAGTGAGCCGCCCGGCTGGGCCTGCTCGCTGCTAACCGTCTTGTCCACAATCGGCTCACTGGCGTTCGGGTCAAGCGTAGCCGGATCGACGGTGGCGGTCGGCGTTCCCTGCGCGTTGGTCGTCGGCGTGATGGTGCCTTGCACATTCCCCGTCACTTGCGCCTGGTTCACATCGTTAGCCAGCACCGTCGCGCGGAAGAGATAGGGCGTGGTGTGCGTCTCTTGCATCGTCACAACCGCCCACGCTTCGACCGGATTGGCTTCTGTGGAAGGCGGCAGCGGCGATGTGAAGTTGAAGGTGAGCACGCCTTGCTGTGCCCCTTGCCCAAACGGACGCGCGTCGTTGCCTGTCAAGCGCAGCCCGTCGCCGTCCGGCGCATACGTTGCCAGCGGGTTGATATACCAATTGCCGGTCAGCGATGTGATGTCCGCCGAGCCGGAATTGCGCACGTAGACCGTGAAGGTCACTTGCCCGTTCACCACCGGAGGATTGGGCGCCACTTCAAAACGCACGCTTACTTCGGCACGCTCCACCGTAAACGCAAGGTTTTGCACCTCGTCGTGCGCGGTGTAGTTGGCAAGTTGTGCAGCAAGCTCTGGCGGTGTAGCCGCGTAGTAACCGCCGTCCACCTGCAAGTTCAACGAACGCGATGGATCGGTCGGCAAGATGGTGTAAGTCTGTGTGTAGGTCTGGCTGTTGCCCGGGGCCAATACCAAGGTGCGGGCCGCTACAAAGTCCGCCGCAAAGAGCGTGCTCAGGAACGTATCCTGTGGCTCGGTGAAGTGGAAATGGCACGGCTCGGTATCCGCCACGCTTGCATCACAGCCCAACGGGGACGCGCCCGAGTTGGTCAGCGTCAGCGTGAAGGTGACCGTATCCCCTGGAGGTGCGGAAGCGTCCGGCGTGATCGCCAAGTCCAGATCCACGTCCAAATCCAGGAACTCGATAAGCTGATCCTGTGTGGATTGGTTCAAGGCGTTGCCGTCCACCGTACCGTCGGCAGTGATCGTCAAAGTGTGCTGCAAGCCGCCCGCCGCGAGGTATTCAGCCAAGCCCACCGGCAGCGTGACCTGGCAGATGAGCGAGGCCGTTTCTGTGCCGCTGCCTGCCGCGCCAAGCGTGATGGGCAAGCTGCTATCCTGGCAAGTCACCCCGCTGCCCACGTCTACCGAAACTTGCGACGTGACGCCGGTGGCCCCTTGCGTGTTCAGATTGCGCACATCATAAGTGACCGTGATAGGTTGTCCGGTGCGCAACAGCGGCATCGGGGTTCCGTTGACCAGCCATTGCACCTGGATATTTTCGATCACCAGCGGCGCAGCCTGCACCGGCAGGCTCAGGCTATCTTGAGCCACCTGCACGCCGTTGTAGGACAGTGTCGCGGTGTTGTCCACAGTGGGATTGCTGTAGTTGCTCGGCACGACGTACTCGCCGGTCGCCGTCGAAACGCCGGACGGCAACGGAGCGGGCAGCGTTTGCGTCCATGTGGCAATCAGCGGGTCGGTCAGCGTCACATTGGAAAGGGTCGCCGCGCTGTAGTTGGTCACCGTGAAGGTGTAGGTCAGCGTGCCGTCAGGGAAG
>CAZZNC010000105.1:0-7710 GCA_964655405.1 uncultured Anaerolineaceae bacterium
CATCGTCAACGTCAACCCCACGCCCATCACCAGCCAGCCCGCAAAGGTCAGCGTGTTGGGCCACATCACCTGATCGTAGACGTAGCGATACCAGCCGACCATGCCGACGTTGAGATCCAAGGCGCGCACGCTGAGCACGGCTTGCGCGCCCCACCAGGCGATGCCCAAAAGCCCCCAGGGAATGGCGAGGCGGCTTTGCACATAGCGCAGCAGATGGTAACCGAAGAAGACCAGCATCAAATTGGTAACGATCACGCCCAGCGCGGGCAACGTCAGCCCGCCCACAAAAAGCGCTTCGTAACGTGTGTCGGTGTGGGCGGCGCGGGGCAGCAACGTTAGCGCCATGCCTGCCAACGCGACCAGTACGGCCAACGTCAACCAGCGTCGGGACGCGATCTCGCGCTGGGCGCGGTTGTACGTCCACAACACCAGCAGCAGCAGCCCGTACCCGAGCATGATTCCCAATGTCAGCAAGGTGGTTGAACCTGGCACATCTCACCCCCGCAAAAGTGAAGCCAATTTTTTGCCAATTGGCACGCTGTTCGTGAATATAATAACCGGATTTCCCCGCCCTGGCGACCGCATGTCGCGGAAAAGGTGTGTTTTGCGTTGCAAATTGACCGCTGCGCGTGCTTTTTTGATACGGTGCTGGCTGCGCTGGCACACGATATAATGGCGCGCGTGCAGGTTTGCTACAGGAAGGATCGATTATGCCCCGCCAACTGCTTTACGCCACCACCAACCCGGGAAAATTGATGGAAGTGCGCGCGCTGCTCGCTCCGCATGGGATCGCGGTGCTTGGCCCTGCGGACGTGGGTGTGTCGTTGGACGTGGCGGAAGACGGCGCCACCTTGGAGCAAAACGCCGCCGCCAAGACGCGCGCTTATGTGCAGCGGTTGGGCGGGGACTTTGTTGTGCTGGGGGACGATACGGGCGTGGAAATTGACGCACTGGACGGCGCCCCGGGCATCTACGTGCGCCGCTGGGACGGCAGCGCGCGCATGTCCGACGAGGCGATCATTGCCTATTGCCTGGCCCAATTGCACGGCGTGCCGCCGGAACGTCGCGGCGCCCAGTTCCGCACGGTGTTTGCCGTTGGCACAGCGAACGCGGAGATCGTGTATTTCGAGGGCACGTTGCGTGGTGTGATCTTGCAACAGCCCGACCCGCTGCGCATCGAAGGTTTTCCCTTCGAGTCCATTTTTTACGTGCCGGAATGGGAAATGTTGCTGGGCAAGTTGCACACGCTGCCCGCCGCGCAAAAGGCGGGTTTCGTGACGCACCGTGAGCACGCGCTGCGTCAGGCGTTGCCGCATCTGCGCGCTTTGTTGGAGCGCGCTTAGCGCGCGTAGTACACGGCAGCGCGTCCGCCGAAGCGCCGCAAATAGCCCGCCGCCACCAGCGTATCAAGATCGCGCTGCAACCTATCGGGCCGCGCGTCGTTCCAACGCGCTTGCAACTCGCGCAAGGTGACGCTGCCGCGCTGACGGGCCACGCGCAAGATGCGCCGCTGTTGTTCGTTGAGCATGACGACGCTGTGCGACGACGTGGCGGTGACATCCGGCACGCTGCGTTCGATCTGCACGCGCACGGTGTCGGGGCGCACGTGCCAATGCACCTGAGGATAGCCTTTTTCCTGGGCGCGTGTGGATACAGCGCGGGCGTTGCGTTCTTTGCACACCCCCCAGCGGGTCAGCACGTGGTACAAACGCGGGTTGCGCAAATAGCGGTTTTCGGGGATGTCTTCGGCTTTCAACATGGGGCCGCCCAGCCCGCCCGGGCTTTCGACGATTAGCTCGGTACGCGAAAGTTGCACCTCCACCGCACGGCGGCGCAGCCGGTAGTCGCGGTGTATCAGCGCGTTGAAGACGATCTCGCGCAGCAGCTCCGGTGCATAAGGGGGGCGCGGGCCGGCGATGTGCGCGTGCAGCGACAACGCTTCCCACAGCTTGTGCATCTGGTGGATAAGCGGGCCGCCCATGTACTCTTCGCGCACGATTTGGTTGGCGACGATGTACTGAAAGTGCACGTGCGCTTCGGGCAACCAGCGTTGCGGCTCATAGCCGAAAAGCAGCACACCGGCGACCGTCACCTCGTCTTGCGGCGTCAGCACGCCGAGCTGTTCGCCGAGCGCCCACAAGTCTTCGTTCCCGTCCGGCGTGACATGCTGCGCAAAGTTGGCCAACAGCGCCTCGTCCAAATCGGCGGAGGTGGCATCCGGCACAAGGGCGGCCTCGAAGTCGCCTTGTTCCCGCGTGTAAACCAATTGGCGGATGGCCTCGCCGTCCAGTTCGCGCAGCGTGTGCAGCGTGCGCACCAGCACGCGCCCGTCGTCCAGCGCGTAAACTTGCGTGCCGCGTGGCACATAAACGGCCCAACCTTCGCCCGTGTCCAGCGCGACCGGTTGCGGCGTGTCTAAAACGAGGGCGGGGCGGATGTGCTCAAGGGCGGCGTCTAACGCGGCTTGCAAAGCGGCCAAGCTCCCGACCGCCTGGGCCGGAAAGACGATTAGGCCGCCGTCGCTGTTGGCAAAAGCAATGGCGGCCTCGGCGACGTATTGAGGGGCCAGAGCCTCCAGGGTGATAGGAGGCAGGCGCTCGGGATCGTGGAGGTGGGCGATGGGCATGAGGCTTGTTGTCATCAGTCGTCAAAGTTCGTCTGCACCGTCGTTGGCTTCGGTTTCTGGCGCTTCGGCACGGTCACGCACAATAGCCATGCTCACCAATACGTCCCTGTCCGGCAAGTCCATCAGTTTGACGCCGCTGGTAGCGCGCCCGTAAACGTTGATCGTGCCCACGTCGGTACGCAAGGCCATGCCGCCGGTTGTGATCAACGTCAAGCCGTCTTCCGGCTTGACCACAGCCGCCCCGATGATGGCGCCGGTCTTGCCCATGTCGCTGGCAAGCGTGCGGATGCCGTGTCCGTAGCGGTGTTGGCGTTTGTATTCGCTCAGCGGAGTACGTTTGCCGTAGCCGTATTCGCTCACCACGAGCAAATCGTCGCGCGGGTCGGCGATCACGTCCATGCCGGCTAGCGCGTCGTCGCCCTGGAAGCGGATCGCGCTCACACCGGCAGCGCCGCGTCCCATCACCCGCACGTCCCGTTCGTCAAAGCGGATGCTTTGCCCCAGCCGCGTCACCAGGATCAAATCCTGCTCGCCGCTGGTGTGGCGCACCCAGCCGAGATCGTCGTCCGGATCGAGCGTCATGGCGATCATGCCGCTACGACGCACGGCGGCAAAGGCGCTCACCGGCACGCGCTTGATGCGTCCTTTGCGCGTGCAAAGCACGAAGTACCCTTCAGTATTCTCGAAGGTCGGCACGCTGGCAATGGTAGAAATGTACTCGTCGGGTTGCAGCGCCAAAAAAGCGTTGATCAACGTGCCTTTGGCCCCGCGTGCCCCTTCGGGGATCATGTAGGCGCGTTCGGAATAGACGCGGCCCAAGTTGGTGAAGAAGAGCACGTGATCCAGCGAGCGCGCCGCGTGCAACAGCTCGACCGTGTCCTCTTCGCGCGTCACCATGCCGGTCACGCCTTTGCCGCCCCGCCGTTGCGAGCGGTACGCGGCCACCGGCACGCGCTTAATGTAGCCGCGCTGTGTCAAGCTGATCAACACGCCTTCGTCGCGCACCAAGTCGCTTTCGTCGAATTCGGTATCCACGCCCAACGCCAATTCGGTGCGGCGCTCGTCGCCATATTTTTCCGCCAATTCGCAGATGTCTTCGCGGATGAGCGCCAAGATTTTGCGCGGAGAGTGGAGCAAGTCTTCCAGGTATTCGATATAAGCGCGGATTTGCTTGTATTCGTCCTCGATCTTCTGACGTTCCAGCGCGGCCAGGCGGCGCAGCTGCATATCCAAAATGGCGTTGGCCTGCGCCTCGCTGAGGTCGAAACGTTCGATCAGGTGGGCGCGGGCGGTTTCCGTGTCTGGCGCGCGGCGGATGGTGCGGATGATGTCCTCGATCTTTGCCAGCGCCTTGAGCAGCCCTTCCAGGATATGCGCGCGGGCGCGGGCACGGCGCAGCTCGTATTCGCTGCGGCGGCGCATGACCGTGCGGCGGTGGGCAATGTAGATATGCAGCGCGCGGCGCAAGCTGAGCATACGCGGTTCGCCGTTGATGAGCGCCAACATCTGCACGCCGAAGGTGGTTTGCAGTTGCGTATATTTGAAGAGCCGGTTGAGCACGGTGCGCGGCTGGGCGTTGCGCCGCAGCTCGATCACGATGCGCAAGCCGTTGCGGTCGGACTCGTCGCGCAAGTCCGAGATCATGCGCAACCGCCCGTCGCGTACAAGGCCTGCGATGCGTTCGAGGATGCCCGATTTGTTCACTTGGTAGGGAATTTCTGTCACCACGATGCGGAAACGGTCGTCGGCGGTCTCTTCGACTTCGGTGCGTGCGCGCATGACAACGCGCCCTTTGCCGGTGGCGTAAGCCTCTTTGATCTCCGCCCCGCCCACGATCAACGCACCGGTGGGAAAGTCCGGCCCGGGCACGAACTGCATCAGGTCGTCCACCGTAATATCGAGCACGGCCTCGTCCGGTTCGCCGTCGTAAGCGACCATGAGGTCGATCATGTACGTGAGCGCGTTGGCAATCTCGTTGAGGTTGTGGGGGGGGATGTTGGTCGCCATGCCGACGGCGATGCCGCTTGTGCCGTTGAGCAGCAAATTGGGCAGCTTGGCGGGCAAAACGACCGGTTCTTGCAAGCTCTCGTCGAAGTTGGGCACGAAGTCCACCGTGTCCATGTTGATATCTTCGATCAGCTCTTCGGCGATGCGGGTCATGCGCGCTTCGGTGTAGCGCATGGCGGCGGGGCTGTCCCCGTCGATGCTGCCGAAGTTGCCCTGCCCGTCCACCAGCGGATAGCGCAACGAGAAAGGCTGGGCCATGCGCACCATCGCGTCGTAAACGGCTTGGTCGCCGTGCGGATGGTATTTGCCCAGCACCTCGCCGACGATGCGCGCGGATTTCTTATAGGAAGAATTGGAGCGGATGCCCATATCGTACATGGCGTAAAGGATGCGCCGGTGTACCGGTTTGAGGCCGTCGCGGGCGTCCGGCAGCGCACGCGCGACAATGACACTCATAGCGTAGTCCAGGTACGACTCGCGCATTTCGTCGCCAATGTTGACTTGTCGAACTGTGCCGATGTTCATACGTTTGACGTCCTGTTCGTCCCTGCCGAAAATCAGTCGGGCGACCAAAAACGCGGGTCGCCCGTCCCTGTCGTTAAAGTCCGCGTAGCAAGGTTTGGTCACACGGCGTAATGACCGCTTGAGAAGTCTTCACCCTGCAACTTATTTCAACAGAGATTATAACGCAAGAGCTTGCGGCGGTCGAATTTTCGTGCGTTTTTTCAGACAAAATTTCCCGTTCGTGCGCGCGCCTGTGGCCCCATTCGCTAAATCCGACGCGCCTGCTATAATGGTGGCCTGATTTTACGCGCAAAGACGAGCGTCGTCACACGGCGCGCCAACACAGTACACACGCGACGATGACCTTTCACTTTACGCTAGAAGCCGAGCAAGGATTGGCCCGCGCGGGCAGCTTCAGCACCCCGCACGGCACGATCCAAACGCCGATCTTCGCGCCGGTGGGCACACAAGCCACTGTCAAGGCCGTGCCCCCGCGTGACTTGTACGAGATCGGCGCACAGCTGGTGCTGGCGAACACCTACCATTTGCATCTGCGCCCGGGCGACGCACTGATCCGCGACCTGGGCGGGCTGCACCGCTTCATGGCTTGGGACGGGCCGATCTTGACCGACTCCGGCGGCTTCCAAGTTTTCAGCCTGACGGACATGCGCAAGATGGACGACGAGGGCGTGACCTTCAAGGCGCACTTGGACGGCTCGTTGCACCGCTTCACGCCGGAACTTTCCATCCGCATCCAACACAACTTGGGTGCAGATATCATCATGGCTTTTGACGAGTGCCCGCCGCCCACCGACCGTGACTATGTGGTCGGCTCGCTGGAACGCACGCACCGTTGGTTGGCCCGCTCGGTGGAAGAACACGCCCGCAGCGGCGACCCGAGCCGCCAGGCGCTTTTCGGCATCGTGCAGGGCGGCGTCTTTGCCGACTTGCGCGAGCAGTCCGCGCGCTTCGTGACCGGCTTCGACCTGCCGGGCTATGCCATCGGCGGGCTGGCGGTGGGCGAAACCAAAGCGGAAATGGCCGTCACCTTGGAGCACACGACGCGCTTTTTGCCCAAAGACCGCCCGCGCTACCTGATGGGCGTGGGCAGCCCCGAAGACTTGGTGCACGGGGTGGCGCGCGGCGTGGATATTTTCGACTGTGTGCTGCCCACGCGCATCGCGCGCAACGGCGCGGCGCTGACGCGCGACGGACGGATCAACATGCGCAACCTAAAATACGCCACCGACCCGCGTCCTATCGAGGACGGCTGCACGTGTTACACGTGCACGCATTTTTCGCGCGCTTACGTGCGCCATCTGGTCAAGGCGTCGGAGATTTTGGGACATTATCTGCTCAGCGTGCATAATCTGCATATGCTGCTGACATTGATGCGCGAGATGCGCGCGGCCATCTTGGACGGCACATTTGCCGAATACGCCGCCGCGTTCTTGGCACGTTACGAGCCGGTGCAAGCGCACCGCACCGCCGCCGACATCCCGCTCCCGCACGCCTAAGCGTGCCGGACGCGCTCGGCGCGCCACCGATTGAAGCTCCGAGGGGCGCTTTCCCCTTGCGCCGTCCCTCATGTTTGGTCTGACGCTCTTCGGCAACGAAAGGACGCACTGCGTGGACGTGCTCAAAGCGTTGTTTCTAGGACTTTTGCAAGGGGCTACTGAATTCTTGCCGGTTTCTAGCTCCGGTCACTTGGTGTTGGTCCCCTGGTGGTTGGGTTGGGATGCGCCGCCGCTGCTTTTCGACGTGACGGTGCATTTGGGGACCCTGGTGGCCGTGCTGATGTATTTCTGGCGCGACTGGCTGACGCTTTTCCGTGCGGGCCTGGGCGCGCTGCGCAACCGCTCTTTGTTTCAAGACCCTGATGCACGCTTGCTTTGGCTCATTGTCGTTGGCACAGTGCCCGCCGCACTGGTGGGGGCGCTGGCCGAAAGCGTGTTTGAACGTGCCTTTGCCTCGCCGCCGATTGTGGCGATTTTTCTTTTGGTCACGGCGGCTTTGCTGGTGTGGAGCGAGCGTATGTATACGGCCAACCGTCCCTTGCGCGCCCTCACGTTCCGTGACGCGCTGGTGATCGGAGGGGCGCAAGCATTCGCGGTTTTCCCCGGCATCTCACGTTCCGGCAGCACCATCGCCATGGGCATGGCACGCGGGCTTTCACGCCCGAACTCGGCGCGTTTCAGCTTCCTTTTGGCGACCCCGATCATCTTGGGGGCCGGTGCCAAACAGGTGTTGGACGTGTTGAGCGGGGCGGAAGTGATCACGCGCGCGGACGTTGCTCCGCTGGTCGTTGGTTTTCTGGCGGCGGCGGCGATGGGTTTCGTGTGTATCTGGTTCTTGATGCGCCTGTTGCAACGCTGGCGCTTGTACGGTTTTGCGGCTTATTGCGCAGCCCTGGGCACGCTGAGTTTGCTAAGCGTCTTCCTCTTCTGAAAGGAGGAGGATGAAGGGGGCTAAGCGTACCATTGTGATCCTGGGGTTGGCGCTGGCAAGTTGTCGGGGGCCGATCTTTTCGCCCACTGCCACGCCGCAGGTCGTGCATGTGCGTTTGTGGACGA
>CAZZNC010000106.1:0-7686 GCA_964655405.1 uncultured Anaerolineaceae bacterium
CCAACTCAGCCAGGGGCCGAGGTAGACCGTCTCTCCTCGTTGTTGTCCCAGCAAATAACCTTCAACTTCCCCGTGCGGCACGTCTACCCAGGCCAGTTTGGGGAATTCCGCCAACAGATGGCGCAAAACGGGCGCACGTGAAACACGCAAGAGTTCCGCGTCTAGCGCCAAAACTGCGTTCACGTCCGCAGCGCGCAAACGACGCGCACGCGGTCCCAGGTAGGTGCTGGCGCGTCCTTCCCAACATTCCACGCGGTCGCGCACCCGAAAGCCGAATGCACGGTAAAGCGCGCGTCCGGCTTCGTTGGCGTGTGCCATGATGCAACGTACATCCGAGGCCATGAGATAATCCAACGCCGCGCGCGCCAACCGGCGCCCCAAGCCGCGCTCCTGCCGATCATCCGCCACGATCAACACGCCTAACCAACCGAGCGTTTGCCCGTAGCGGGTGGTGGTCACCACACCTACAATGCCGCGTTCCGGCTCTTCCATGCAAAAACACCCCTCCGGCGTCCACACCAGCAGACGCGCGAAGTCCTGTTCGGTGTACGGCCAACCGAGCTGCGCACTCAATGCAGCGGCAGCAGGCAGATCCGCTTCTGTGAGACGACGCAACGTCCAATCCGACGGGCGTTGGGGTTGATAACGTGCGTGCCAATCGAGGCTCATGGCGTCCCCTTATGTGCGCTGAAAAGTGTATGTAACGCTGTGTGCGTGCGTGGATTGGCGCGCCGCCCGCGTGCGCCGAAAAGCGCACCGGCGAAGTTCAGCCGCGCTGAACTTCGCCGCCGGCATGGCGGAAGCCAGGCCGGCGGGCGGCGCGCCCGTAGCGTCACCGACCGCCCAAGTTTCCCCGCCTCAGCCGCCGATGGGCGTCAGAGTCGGCGCCAGCGTGGGCGTGGGAACCCCGCCGAACACCGGTGTTGTGACGGCAGGTGAGGGCATGGCCGTCGGCATTTGTGGATTGTTGACCACAACCGGCACGTCGCGTTTGACGCTGTGCCCCTGGTTGTCATACACAATCAAACGCAGCGTGTACGCGCCGTTTTGCAGCGTCTGCGTGTCGAAAAGTCCCAATAGTGAATTGGCTTCCGGTTTGCCGGAGGCTTCGGTAACCAGCGGCTCGCTGAAAACGTCCGGCTCTTGGCCGATGCCATAGCGGATTTCGTAGTGGTGGAAATTCGGCATGATCACCGTGCCGCGCACTTCCAGCACGCCCTGCACACTCATTCCCGACGTGGGATAACTGACCACCACATACGGGCGCGGCTCGTTCGGGTCACAATACTCGGTGGGCGGGGGACTGACCGGCACTTCGATTCCACGCGCCTCGGCCCAAGCGTGCCCCTCGTCCGTACCGTTGATCCACTCGTAGGCAGTCGGGTCGTCCACCACCAGGTAGACGCGCGTTTCCACATCGTCGCGGCAACTGTCGTTGACCAGCTTGCCGGTGTACCCGTCCACTTCCAACGTGCGGAAGATGTCTTGATCCGCACCAGGAGGTGGCGCGTTGCTGGCAAAGATTTCGACATGCGTGCGTCCTTCGCAAGCAGGCGAAGGCATCGTGCCGGAATCCTCACACACCGACACTTGGATCACGTTCTGCGGCGGTGCGAAAGGCTCGGCGGGCGTGTCGGCGAGTGCAGCTTCCATGACTTCGTTCCACACCGGTGCCGCGCCATAGTAGCCGGTTAGATAGTAGGTAGGGTAGCCGGTCGGGTTGTACATGGGATCGTTGTCTGTCGTGCCCACCCACACGCCAACCGTCATTCGCGGCGTGTAGCCCAGTGTCCACACATCGCGGCTATCGTTGCTGGTGCCGGTCTTGACCGCCGCTGTGCGCCCACCGGAAAGCTCCATCGGCCAGCCGTAACCAAATTCGGCGGCGCGGGCGTCACGGTCGGAAAGGATGTCGGTCACCAAGTACGCAAATTCCGGCGGGACGACCTGCTCGGCGTTGACATTCGGCTCGGCTTGATAGATGGAATTGCCCTTGCTGTCTTCGATGAACACGATCGAATATGGCTCGACTTTACGCCCACCGTTTGCCAGGGTCGCATACGCAGCGGTCAAGTCAAAAAGCTGCACATCGACCGCGCCCAACGCCGTCGGCAAACCCGCGTCCGTTTCCACAGGATTGCCACCCGGATAGGTAATGCCCATGCGCGTCGTCAGCTCGGTGAAACGCAACAAGCCTTCGAATTGCAGCGTCTTGACCGCCGGAATGTTCAGCGACTGCCCCAGAGCCTGGCGTACCGTCACCGGCCCACGAAAACGGCGATCGTAGTTAACCGGCTCGTAGCCGTCGAAATTGGTTTTCACGTCCCAAAGCACGCTGGCCGGCGTCATATAACGCCCTTGCTCGTCAGGCAAAAACGACGTCAAGTAAACAAACGGTTTGAGCGTAGAGCCGGGCTGCTGTGCGGTAAAGGCAACGTTGACTTGCCCTTTGATCTCTTCGTTGTAGTAGTCCGCGCTGCCCACCAACGCCAGCACCGCACCATCGGTAGGACGGATCACGACCACCGAAGAATTGTTGGCCGGATAGCCCTGGTTGCGGATGCGTTCCAAATTGCTGGTGACCGCTTGCTCGGCGGCGTTTTGGATATCCTCGTCCAGCGTCGTATAGACGCGGAAACCGGCGCTGTAGATGGCCTGCGAACCGTATTTGTCTTCCAATTGCTGCCAAACGTAGTTCACGAAGTGCGGATGCCGGAACTCCATTTGTGGCGCGGTGAAGCTGTGGGTTTCCACCATGGCGATCTCGACATACAGGTCGATCCAGTCCGTATTGGGCGTCTTGTAGTAATATGCCACGCTGCCGTCCGGTTGCTCTTCGGTCTTGACGCACAATTGGCCGCCGTTGGGCACGCTCCACAGGGTGTGGTCCTCGTGTTGAATGGCGACGCAGCCCGTGCCGTTGGCCTCAGACATCAGTCTCAAGACCGTGTGCATACGCTGGACGGCTGCCTCGCGGTTCACCACCGGATCGTATTGCGCAGGGGATTGGGGCAAACCGGCCAAAAACGCAGCTTCTGCCGGATTGAGTTCGCTGGCACGTTTGCCGAAATACGTTTGGGCGGCGGCTTCCACTCCATACGCATAGTTCCCATAGAAAATCTCGTTGAGGTAGATTTCCAAGATTTCGTTTTTGCTATATTGGCGCTTGATCTCAGTAGCGACGATAGCCTCGGTGACCTTGCGAGTCATCGAGCGCTGCGAGGCAAGCTCGGTTTCCAACACCAACGCGCGCGCGAGCTGTTGCGTAATGGTGCTGGCGCCGGAAACGGTGCTGCCGGCCTGCACGTTTTGCCACACCGCACGGAAGATCGCTTCTACACTGAAACCCGGGTCGGTGTAAAATGTTTCGTTTTCGGTGGAAATAGTCGCGTGGATCAACCAGGGCGAAACTTGGTCGAGCGGCACTTCTTCTCGCAAACCGGTATCGGGGTTGCTGAACTCGGCCAGTTCTTCACCGCGCACGTTGTAAATGATCGTGTTTTCGAACTGGGAAGCGCGCTCGCGCAAATTCGCCACGATGCTCCGATATTTGCCCGTCGTGCTGAAGTACACACCGATCAGCAGAACCAAACCGATCACCACCACCACCATCCCCACGATGATCGCGGAAACGATGCCCCAAATAACGTAGGTGCTGGTGCTGCGCCGCCCCAACGCCTCGGAATAATCGGGCTGCGGGAATTCGCCCAAACGATACTTTTTTGGCGGGGTTGGCGGAGGCGATCCGGAGCGTTCGGCACGCTCGCCAGCATCTCGCGGCGCGCGTATCCCATGCGCTTGCGTAGGTTGTCCCACGGCGGCCATCGCCGGAATGGTCGGCTGGTCGGTGGCCGCAGATGGGGCTTTCGGTGCCGGAACGCCTTCCTGCCCGACGCCAACCGCAGACGTGCCGACCAGGGTGGGCGCGGCAGAGGAACGTTGCGGTTCAAGCAACGGAGCACGTGGCGAAACCAACGTTGCTTCGGTGTCCTCTTGCGGTACACGGCGCGGCAACGGTATTTCGTCCTCGACCGCAGCATATTCTGAGGCGGCTTGTGGCGCTTCGATCTTGGGTTGGGCAACGTCCGACACCACTTCTTGCACACCGGTTTCGGTGGGGACAGCACTGCCGCGCACACGCTCCGCATCATATCCGGGCGGTGTGTCCGCAATCCACTGCTCGCCGTCGTAGTAGTACCACTGCTGGGACTCAATGCCCATCATCCACCAATGCCCATCCTCACCCAAAATCATCAGACCGCGCAGCTCCTGCTGGAACTGATCGCGGGTGAGGTAGCCGGCGCGATAGCGTTCGCGCAAAATCTTGACTTTGGCTTCCACCGCCTCAAAGCGCGCAGGGTCGGTGGTGGGCTGTGGTGCGGAATGAACTTCCGCTTGGGCCGCAGCCGAACGCAGCGGCTCGTCCATTGGTTCCACGGGGGATGCTTCTGCAACCGGTTCTGCATCCTTGGAAGGAAGAGGCGCAGGCTTGGGCGTTACGGGGGTGGACTCGTTTTCGAGCGGTGGTTCGTCAATTGAAACGCTCGCAGCGCTTCCTCCGGCGGGTGCAAATTGCCGCGCTTGTTCTGGCGCCGCTTCACTCTGCACAGAAGGTACTTCCGGCTGGGTATCGGCAGAAAGTTGAGGCGAGGTGTCCTCGGTTTGGGCGGTGCGTGGTGGGGCGACGGCTTCGTGCTTTTCCACGAAGCTATCTTCCGTCACCTCAGAAAAAAGCGCGTCAAGTTGAGCATCCAGCGGTCTATGCCACGCGCCCGTTGGGGCAGGCTCGCCGCTCGGAGAAGACGGCTCAGGGGCTTTTTTCGCAGGCGTTTCCTCTGCGCTCGGCTCTACGGCGTCTTCCGGCTCAAACCATTCCTCCACCACCACAGGCCGTGACGAGCCTTTGGGGGGCGGTGGCTCGTGCCACGCAGACGTTTCCGAAGCAGGCGTCGCTTCAGACGCCGCCTGTGCCGCGTCGGATGGGGGCGGTGTCATCGGTTTGTCTTGCTCTTCCCCGCCGACACGTGGCTTCGGCTCCAACGGGGAGCGTTCGGGTTGCTCACTCATGCTACACCTCGCTATATCTTCCTACACCCCATGCCCTGCTTGCATCCCCTAGCGGCATTATACAAGAGAAGCGCCAAAGCGTTAACTCGCTCCGGCTCGGCTATTCTGCCGACGGCTGACTCGCCACCAACACCGTCCATTGGCCCTTTTGGGTTACTTTGTCGTCTTGGTTGACCACTTTCACATCAAAGGTCACAAAACCGCCGCCCGCAGCAGCCATGGCGCGTTTCTTGACCACCTTCACACGCACACGGACTGTGTCACCGACGAAGATCGGTTCGCGGAACTTCCATTCCAGTCCGGTGAAGGCAATCACGGTGCCTTCCAAAAAACCCATCTGGTACGCCAAGCCGCTGGCAACGGATAGCCCCAAAAGCCCGTGTGCTACACGCTGGCCGAAAGGCGTTTCGGCGGCAAAAACGGCGTTGGTGTGCATAGGATTAAAGTCACCGGAAAGGCCGGCGAAATTCACAATATCCGTCTCGGTGACGGTACGTCCGCGCGTCTCGAGCGTCAGCCCTTCGTTGAACTCTTCGTAGTACAGTCCTTTTTGGGTTTGTGGCGCTTGGGTCATGTTCTCTTCGTCCTCATATGGCCGGAAGTGGCCGGAAGTGGCCGGACCGTTGATGTTAGGAATAGCAAACCTGCTCGTGATTGTAGCGCAGGTGTGGAAAGTGCGACAATCGCGCCTTCGCGTGCGCTACTCGGCGGCGCTGAGCACATAGATCGGGCCGAGTTCGTCCAACAGCACAATAAAGCGCCCGTCCGGCGACCAAAATACATCATAGAAGCGCACAGCAGGCGGCAGCCCCAAAGTGTGTCGGTCGGCGCGGTCGAGCTTTTTTTCTTCCGGCGGCACGTCGTCGCGGATGTGTTGCAAATTCCACAAATACACATCACGGCCCGGGCGCGGCACCACAACCAACAGCGTGCTATCCGGCGAAACGACCGCGTTGGCGCAAAGCTCACCTTGTGTGGGCAACAACCCAAGCGCATCGCCGCTTTGCGCATCCCACACACCGATCAGCGGTTGACTGCCGCAGCCGACCAACAATGTGCCGTCTGGGGAAAATGTCAGCGTGTTGGCGGCGGCGTTTTGCACAGCTTGGATCGTGTATTGCTCTTCGCCGCTCGGCACGTTCCACACCCGCACGCCGTTTTCAGTCGAAACGGCCAACAGTGTTCCGTCCGGCGAAAAAACTGCGTTCAGTGGCAAGATGTCAATTCCTTCTCGTTCGGGATCGGTGAATTTGTGCAGCAACGTTCCTTGCGGCATCTGCCACAAACTCACGCCGCGATCCATGCTCACCGGAACCAAACTGCGCCCGTCGGGGGCGAACGTCAGCGCCTGTACCGTGCCTGCGTGCGCGGTGAATTCCGCGACAGGTTCGCCCGCCGGCATACGCCAGATGTGTACGCTGCCGTCCACGCCGCCGAAGGCAAGCAGCGTCCGATCCGGTGAGTGGGCGACAGAAGTTACCCGGCCCTCGAAGCCCTGAAAGCTCGTCACGATATCCAAACTGCGCGGCGGGCTGACGTTGACCGCCCACACGTCCACGCGCCCCATCGGTGTAATTGTGATCACGTGCGTGTCGTTCGGCCCAAAGAACGCCTCGCGCCCCTGGTTGCCATCCTGCGCAATCAAAGGCTCACCGCTGGCAAGATTCCACAACACGAGTTGATCATCTGCACCGACCGTGACCATGCGCGTTCCACTCTGGGAAAAATCAACAGCGTTGACCGTGCTCTGATGTTGCTGAAGCAGACCGGTCAGATGCACCGTTTCCACCGAGTTTTGATCAATAGGACGGGCGGGACGTTGCCAGTCCACCGCCGGAAGCGTGGCGGTGGCAGCGGGCTTGGTAGGTTTGGGCGTTTCGGTGGGTGAGCACGCCCCAATCCCCAACAGAACGATTCCCAACGCACTCAGCGTTTTCCACAGCCTGCTTGTTCCATGCACCGGTAGCATACCCTTCTTGCGCGCTTGTGCGGCGTCCGCGTGGCGCTGCGGCGCGCATTGACTTTGCCCTGCTCATCATGTACGCTACCACTACTATACCCAAACTTGAGCTGCTTACACCTTCGAGCGGCAGCAAGGTCGAGGGAACCGCCTATGATGACCGACGCAGAGCTAGCCGTTTTGAGCATCGTGGCCGAAGGGCCGATTCACGGTTACCACATCTCCGAAGTGGTTGCGGAGCGTGGTTTGCGCGTTTGGACGAATATCGGCACGCTTTCCATTTACTATATCTTGGAAAAATTGGAACGGCAGGGGCTGGTGAACAGCGCTGCCGAGCCACCTGCCGCAGAAACGGCCCGCCGAGAATATCGCATCACGGCGGCGGGATATGGCGTGTTACAAACGGCGGTCATGGACTTGCTCAGCACACCGCGCGAGATCGCCAACAGCTTCGAGCTGGGATTGGCTAACGCCTACGTGTTGCGCGCCTCGCAAATCCGCACAGCGATCACCGCATATCGGCTGAGCTTGCAAGCACGGTTAGCCCAAGCCCAACAGCGTCAACAGCTCGCGGCTACCGAGACTGCACCGTTCCACGTGCGCGCACTTTTCGACCACCGAGTCGCCTTGTTGGAAGCGGAAATTGCCTGGGTGACGCG
>CAZZNC010000107.1:0-7632 GCA_964655405.1 uncultured Anaerolineaceae bacterium
CGATGTCGGTCAATAGCCCCATGCCCGTCACCGTGATGATCGCCATCAGCGTAAAGCTGAGCAGCACCAGCAGCCCCACTGTGACGAACTTTGTCAGCACAACGGCGACGCGGCGTTGGTGGGGCAAGATGTTTTTCCATGTGTCCCAACTGTACTCGCCCGCAAAGAGCACCGCCGTAAAAGCGAGCATCATGGTGCGGCCAAGCGCGCTGTTGGCGAACTTCCATGCGCTAATCGCCTGCGCACGCCAGTCCACCCATTCCAGATCCAAGCTGAAGAGGACGGTTGTGCGCCAAGGAGGGATCAGCGTCACCGGCACGATCAACAGCAGCATGATCGCCAGCGCGCCTACCGGAAATATCCAGATCAGGAAGAAGGCGGCCTTGCGGTGACCGGTGGCCTTGAGCCATTCCGCGCGCAACAAATTCGCTGCACTCTGTACGCTCATGCGCTTTGTTTCCCTCCCATTGCTTCTTGCACCACCGCCAGGAAGTATTCTTCCAGCGTCTGGCGTTGTGGCGTGACCGCGAAAACGTCACAGCCGCCTTGCACCAGCGCGCGCACCACGTGCGGCGCGTCTGCCGAAGACGCTTCCACGATCAGTGTGCTGTTGACCGGCGTCACGCGCCAATGTTCGCTTAACAAGGTGGCGGCTGTTTCTTGCGGGGTTGCTTCCACATGCAAGCGTTTTGGCCCGCTCAACAGGTCTTCAACCGCCCCTTCGCGCACGACTTCCCCACGGTTGATGATCGCCACGCGGTCGCACATTTGCTCCACTTCACTGAGTAGGTGACTGGAAAGGAAAACCGTCTTGCCTTCTTCGTCCACCAGACGGCGCAAAAACTCCCGCACCTCGTGGATGCCGCCCGGGTCTAGCCCGCTGGTCGGCTCGTCCAAAATCAGCAAGTCGGGGTCGGTGAGCAGCGCAGCAGCCAATCCCAAACGCTGCTTCATGCCAGTGGAAAAGCCCTTGACGCGCCGCTTTGCCACCTCCGCCAAGCCGACTTGCTCCAAAAGCCGCTCGATGCGCTCCGCGTTGTAACAGTCGGCGTTGCGGGCCAGCACCTCCAGGTTGCGGCGCGCGCTGAGGAAGGGGTAGAAGGCCGCGCCTTCCACCATTGCGCCCACGCGGCGCAACACGTCGTGCGCGCGGCGCACGTGTTGGCCGTAGATGTAGGCCGCGCCCTCGGTAGGACGGATGAGATCGAGCAGCAGGCGGATGGTGGTGGTTTTGCCTGCGCCGTTCGGCCCCAAAAAGCCGTACACCTGGCCGCTGTGGACTTCCAAGTTGAGCTGATTCACGGCGCGCACGTGTTTTCGTCGCCCGTAAACCTTGCTCAAGGCTTCCAGACGAATGGCAACTGTTGGGTTCATAGCTGCTCCTTGCAATTAGGCTTTCAGTGGAATAGGTACGCGGTCGAGCAGATCGGTTAAAACTGCGTCCGACGAAACCCCTTCGGCCAAGCCCTCAAAGTTCAGCAGCACGCGGTGGCGTAGCGCGGGGTAGGCGACGGCTTGCACGTCCTCGAAAGCCACGTTGTAACGTCCCTCTAGCAGCGCGTGCACCTTTGCACCCAGCACCAACGCCTGCGCCCCGCGCGGACTGGCCCCGTAGCGCACGAAACGCGCGGCCAAACTGCTTTCCGGCGCGTTTTCCGGATGCGTGCTCAGCACAAGTTGCGCGATGTAGCGATTGACGTGCGCAGCGACCGGCACTTGCCGTGCCAAAGCCCCCATCGCCAAAACTTGCGTGTCGTCGGCCACCGTTTGTGCTTGGGGCGTTGCTGCGCTGGTGGTGCGCGCCATGATCGCGATCAGCTCTTCGGTGGAGGGGAAATGCACGTCGATCTTGAACAAGAAGCGGTCGAGTTGCGCTTCCGGCAACGGGTACGTGCCTTCCATTTCCAGCGGGTTTTGCGTAGCCAGCACGAAGAACGGTGCGGGCAGCGAATGGCGCGTGTTGCCCACCGTGACGGTTCCTTCTTGCATCGCTTCCAGCAGTGCGGATTGCGTTTTGGGAGTGGCGCGGTTGATCTCGTCGGCCAGCAGCAAATTGGTGAAGACCGGCCCGCGCTCAAAGTGAAAAGCGCGCCGCCCGTCCTCGTCCTCTTCGATGATCTGTGTGCCGGTGATGTCGGCAGGCATCAGATCGGGCGTGAATTGGATGCGTGCAAAGTCCAAGTCCAAAACGTCCGCCAGCGTGCGCACGAGCAGCGTTTTGCCCAGCCCCGGCACGCCTTCCAACAGCGCGTGCCCGCTCGCGATCAGGGTGATGAGGACTTGGCGCACAACTTCGTTTTGTCCCACAATCACCTGCGCGATCTCTTCGAGAATGGCGGCAGCCGTGCGGTGAAAGTCTTCGGCGGGCATCAGATCGGCGGAAAAATCGCTCATAGCGTATCTCCTGGTGGTGCTAGAGAGGCGAGGTGGGAATGGCGGCGATAACGGTGTTGCCGAGCGCGTCAATAGCGGTGAGTGTGGTGGGTTCAGAAACACCCGGACGTACCAACATGAAGCCGCCCCCAACCACTTGCGCGCTGAGCGTGCCCCCATCGTTGTAAACGGCGGCCACCGCCGTGACAGACGGGTTTTGCACGCGCCCGAAGATGGTGGTATACGACTGTCCATCCGACGTGAGAATGTAGGTGATTGCGGCTTGTGATTCGGTGTTGGGTTGTGGAGCGCACGCGGTCGCGCCGTTGGCGGGCATCCACGCGCCGTTTTGGTACGCCAGCAGCAAATAGCCGCTGCACGGCGTGCTCGCCGTGCCGGTATACGAAAAGCCCAGCAGGTGGTCCGGACCGAGCGGCCCTTCGTACCACACCAGCAAACCGCTCGGCATGTCACCCCGTTGGCGCACGAACTGATCGGCCACGGCCATCGCGGAAGGCGGTAAGCTTGTTGCCGAAGAAGGCTGCGGCACCGGCGCGGTGAAGAGCGTGGGGGGAGCGGTTGGCGGCATGAACGGCGCCTGGGCGGTTTCGGTTTGGTGTACCGCGATCTCTGGTTGGATGCAGCCACTCAACGCGAGCGCCGTGACCAATGCCCCGCCCCATACGAGTTTGTGCACACGTTTTCGCACGAGTTTTTCCTACCTCTGTTGCCTACACATAACCGACCTCGGTCTGTTCAGGGCTGTTGGTTCAGCGATGTGAAATAGTCGTGGATCGCATCGCGCTGGTCGAGCGGAATACGCCCATTGTTCAGCGCGTCGTTGACGGCCTGTTGATAGTGGCGCAGCACCCCGCTATAGCCGATTGTGTTTTCTGCCCCTGCGTCGGGCACTCCTACCGTGACGGCGTTTGCGTCGTCTTCGGTCGTTTCGCTCTCTGTTTCCAGCGTCATCGTCTGGTCGCCTTCGCCGCCGAGCGCGGTGGACGGGTTTTGCGGCGAGTAGTCCTGCATCGTGTCTTCGGCAGACGTGGGCGCGTTGTTGTCCTGTGCGCTGCCTGCCTCGGACGCCGTTGCTCCTTCCTGACCGGCGTCGCCTTCGCCCCCGCCCGCCTGCGGAGCGCCCGCACCGGCACTCTCGGCCTCGCTTGGCGGCTGTCCGGCAGGTTGGGCTTGCTGTTCGGGCGCATTGGCCGCGTCTTGCTGTGCAGCCGAAGACGATTCGCCCTGATGTGCGCCGCCTTCTTGCTCGCCTTGCATAACGGTCTCTTGCGGCGTTTGTCCGTTCTGCGTCAGCGCCTGGGCGCTCTCTTGCAACGTTTGGGCGGCGGCCTGGGCTTGTTGGGCTTGCGCGGACTGTTGCAGTGCGGCGTCTTGCTGTTCGGCGAGCGCGGAGGCTTGTTGTAAAGCCTGTTGTGCGGCGTCCGGATCGTCTTCCCGCAGCGCGTCGGCAGCCTCGCGGAACTGCTGGGCCAGCGCGGGATTTTGCGCTTCCAGCGCGTCCGCTGCCGCGCCTAACTCCTCGGCAAGCTGCTCGCGCTCCGCCTCGCTAAGCGTCCCGTCGCCGGCGTCTTGGGCTAACGTGTCCAGTGCGTCCGCCGCTGCGCTGAGATCGCTTTCTTGCAGCGCCTGTGCCAATGATGTGCTCGCCTCTGTGTTCGCCAAAGCTTGTGCAGCGTCTTGATACGCTTGCTGTGCGTCCGGCGACACCCCGTCGCCCAGTTCTTGGACGGCTTGCTGAGCTTCGGTCAGTGCGGAGAGTGCTTCTTGTGGCGTGATGCTCTCTTGGGCCAACGTGTCGGCGGCTTGTTGCAGTGGGGCGGTGAGTGCCTGTTGTGCTGTCTCGCTAAGCGCATCGTCGGCCTCGATAGCCTCGATTTGCGCGTCCAACGCGGCCACCTGTGCGTCGAGTGTTTGTTGCCAGGCTCGCTCAGCGCGGAGCGCGTTCGCTTGCGGATTGGGAAGCAACAATAGCCCTGCAAAAAGCGCACTCAGCCCCAACAATGCAGCCAATTCCGCTTTGTGCACGCGCAGTGGCAGCAGTGCACGCACGTTGATCTGCTCGGCAGCACGACGGGCGTCCGCCAATTGGCGCGCACCCACTTCCGGCGGCAACACGCCCCTTTGGGACAGCTCTAGCGCTGTGCTGACCCTTTCGGCCAGCCCGAAACGGCGGTCGAAGTGGCGGGCACGCGGCAACAATCCACGCGGCGGCCAGCTCCAAGCGGCGACCAGCGCGCCGAGCAGCAACGCCAACGCCAGCACGCCGGCAGTCTGCGCGACTTGTTCCGGCAACAGCCAGGGGCGCAGCCGTGCGATCAACGCCAGGGCGCAACCTTGGGCCACGCCAAACAGCACTGCACGCAGTCCCCAGCGCACGCTGCGCACCATACACATGCGGCGCGTCCAATGTCGGACGTGGCGTGCCAGGGGGCCGCTCGCCTCGGTGATCGTAGGGGGGACGGACGTGGCGTCGCTGGGGACAGGCGCGCCGCCCGCCCCGCGCTCCGCGCGGCGCAAAGCGGCTTCGCCGCTTTGGGTGCGCTGAAAGCGCACGGCGGCGCGCCCCGCCGGACGAGCGGGAAATGCTTCCGGGCGCTCGATGGGCACATTCGTTCCCATGCTCACGCCTCCACGCGGCGCACACGCCGAATAGCCGACCACAGCAAAATCACCGTCAGCCCCAGATACAACACGCTGAACACGATCCAGGGCGAGGCCAGTGTGAGCGTTTGACCGTTGGTTGCCGTGTAGGTGAACGTGAACAGCGATTGGTGCTGCGTGTAGACGGCGTGTGTCATCAACAATACCAGGGGCGGATTGAAGCACAACAACACGCCAGCTATGTAGACCGTCGCGGCGTTAGGCGCTTGGTACGAGCCAGCGTTCAGGTCTAGCGTCATCATGCCACCGATGAAGGGCAACCCAAAGACTACAAATGCTATCGCCGCATACGTCAATATATTGGCGGAAAAGGTGCGCCGAGTATACGTGGAAAAATAGAGTCCTGCCGTCGCCAAAAAGAGCGCTTCCAACAACATCACCCACAGCGAAAGCCACACATCCGCCGCGTCTATGTCTCCGAAGAAAAAAGCCACACTTTGCAACGGCACGGCTACCACCAACAACAGCCCTACATAGGCCAAAGCCGCCGCGAGTTTGCCCGCGACCAATGTGCGCGCAGGCAGCAAGGTCACACGCAGCAAATCATAAGTTTGGCGTTCACGTTCCCCGCTGATAGCGGAGGTGGTCAGTGTGGGAGCGATGAAGCCGATCAGCAACATTTCCATGCCTACCACCATGCCCAAAAGCGTCTTGCCGATCTCCTCCATGCTGTAAGCTGCACTGTAGGGGGAGGGGCTAAACGCGCTACTGTCCACGAGCATGGCGTAAACGCCGGGCAAAAAAAGGCTCAAGAGGGCCACGTAAACGCTGAGGGTAACGAAGGTACGCCCTGCGCGCATCCTGCCGCGCAGCTCCTTGCGCATGATCGGGTTGTTCCACACGTCACGCGCCAGCACACGCTGCCAAGCGGCGAGCGCAGCCAAACGTCGGCTTCCCTCAAGCGTGCGGCTTAGCTTCACGAGACAATCCCCTTTGTGGCGCGCATGAACATCGCCTCTAGATCGTGCGTTTCTTCTGCAAAATGTACCACCGGCACGCCCTGCGCGATCAACGTTTGTAAAAGCGCGCTGACTCCGGCGTCGTCGCCGCTGAAGGCCACACGCAGCCGTTGGCGTTCGCCTTCGGCAGGCAAATCGTAGAGCGCTTCCACTCCGGCTACGTGTTGCAACGTTTCTTTGGCCGACATCAGCTTGCCTAGCAGCGTTATGGTGATTTCGCGCGTGGGCAATAGCTGGTGTCGCACTTCTGCCACCGTGCCCTGAGCCACCAAGCGCCCCTTTTCTATGATACCCAGGTGCGTGCAAATCTCGGCCACGTCTGCCAGGATATGCGACGAAAAAAAGATCGTCTTGCCCATGCGCGCCAGCTCGACCAGTTGCTCGCGGACTTCGATCCGCGCGCGCGGGTCTAGGCCGGAGGCCGGCTCGTCCAAGATGAGCACTTGCGGATCGTGGATGAGGGTGCGCGCCAAGCTCAGCCGCTGGCGCATCCCTCGGCTGAGGTGCTCGACCGGATCGTCACGCCGGTGTGCCAAGTCTACCAACGCCAACAAATCACCGATCAGACGGTGGCGTTCAGAGCGTGGCACGTCATAGCACGCGGCGAAAAAGTCCAGATATTCCCACACCTTCATATCGCCGTAGATGCCGAAGAAGTCCGGCATATAGCCGATCATGCGACGCACTTCACGCGGCTGCTCGGTCACCGAATAGCCCGCCACGTGTGCCGTGCCCCCAGTTGGCGCCAGCAGCGTGGTCAAAATGCGCATGGTGGTCGTTTTGCCTGCACCGTTGGGTCCCACAAAGCCGTAGATGGCTCCACGCTCCACATGCAGCGACAGCTCTGCTATGGCAGTCACCTTGCCGTAGCGCTTGACCAGATTGTGCGTTTCAATGATCGTTTCTGCGGCACACATCGCGTTTTCACTCATCGGCATGGGGTAACGTGGAAGCGGCCAACGTGCCTTGATACGCCACGCCCACATAGGTCACTTGATTGTACGATAGCGCGTCGGTGGCCGAAAGCCGCACGCGCACCGCGTTTTCCGCCCCCGCAAAACGCGCCGCTTCCGGCACGTGGATTTCGGCGGTTTGTGTGTTCGGCTCCAGCGCCACCCAGCGCCCCGCATCCCAGTCCCACAGTTCCACGCGCACACGGCCTTGCATCTGCAAAGTCACGTCCAGCGCGTTGACCTGCGCCAGTTGCACGCGCGGCATGGGGAAAAACTGGAAGACGGCTTGGTCGCCCGCTTCGAGTTGGAAGCTCTGTTCCGGTCGCACATTGCGTAACGTGGCGGGGTCGTCGGTGAGCGCCAGCGTCCAATAGGTCAGCGCGGAGGGTACATGCACGGTTGTGCCCGTTTGGGTAGCGCGCGCCGTCACGGGCAGCTCAAAGATGTAGAGCGTGGAGGCTTCGGTTTTGGCCGTGCTGTTCAACGACACCTCCATCGGCGCGCCTTGCCCCCAAGCAAAAAGGTACGCTCCGTCCCCTCGTCCGCCGCTCGTCTCGTTGTCTACCACGTAGGCGGCCAGCAGCCGATAGCGGCGCTGCACCGTGCGCTCGTCGTCGTTTTGCGGCGTGCCACAGGGAAAGGGCACCCCGCTCATCACGTCAAAC
>CAZZNC010000108.1:0-7610 GCA_964655405.1 uncultured Anaerolineaceae bacterium
CAACGTGAAAGGATCGTCGGCAAAAGGCGGTCGGGCGCGTCGGCGGTCAAGATCCACACCGCGTTGGGCGAAGGCTCTTCCAACGTTTTGAGCAGTGCATCTTGCGCCACAGGCCGCGCCTGGTCAAAGCGGCGCAGGATCGCCACACGATAACGCGCCTCATACGGACGCAGCGAGAGCGTTTGTTGCAAACGCCGTACTTGATCGATCTTGATCGCGCCGCCTTCCCGTTCCGGCTCGACCGTTGCCAAGTCGGGATGTGCGCTCTTGAGCGTCAATGTGCAGGCGCGGCACTGCCCACAAGGGCGCGGCCCGTCGCCGGTGCAGTTCAGCGCAGCGGCAAACGCACGCGCCAACGTTGTTTTGCCCACCCGACGCGGGCCGGTGACCAAATACGCATGACGCACGCGCCCATGTTCCAACGCACGCATCAGGTGCGCAACGGCCCATTCATGCCCGATCACCGGCCAGCGTGTATCCATCGTCAGAATTGCACCCAGTTTTGCGGATTGAGCACGTTAAAGTTGGCGTCACGTACCTCGAAATGCAGATGCGGGCCGGAGCTGTTGCCGGTGCTGCCTACCGCTCCAACTGCTTGCCCTGCGCTGACTTGTTGCCCACAACGCACATTGATCGAACTCATGTGACCGTAAAGGGTAAATGCTGCCCCGTGCGCAATCACGACCACGTTCCCGTAACCGGTGTCGTTCCATCCGGCGAAAACGACCGTGCCCGCGCCCGCAGCAAGCACCGGTTCGCCGACGTTTGCCGCCAGGTCTACGCCGGTGTGCCCACCCGGGACAAAGCCGCGCATCCATGTGTAATGGGCCAGTGGGCGCCCGTAAGGCATCGTGCCGCCCTGCACGTCCGCCGTGCAGCCCCAAAGTGTGTATGTGCCGCTGACGTAGTCCGCCGTGCCGCTGCTGCCTGTGCCGCCGGTGGGACGCTGCAAGAAAAGCTCACGCTCGGCTTTGCCGCCAGGCACAACCACCCACATTCCGGCAGGCAGCAAGGTGTCCGGTGTCGAGCCGAACAGATCGTTGTATTCGGCATCAATGATCGCGTAGGGGTCTACGCCGTATTTTTCGGCTAACGCGCCGATGGTGGTCGGCTCGGTGATCTCGGCGTAAACGCCGTCCTCCGGCAGGATGTTGAGCTGCACGCCCGGGCGCAGGGGATTGTATTTGCTGCTTTTGTTGGACCAAATCAGCGTGTAAAAGTCCTCCAAGCCGAACTGCTGCGCGATGCTTTGCAGGGTGTCGCCGTCTTGCACGGTGTACTGAAGGACATGCGAGCGCGCCGAACCGCTGCGCGTGGTAAAAGGCGCGCTTTGGCGTGTGATGGCACGCTCGGAAGGTTCGAGGGCGGGCGGCGCAAAGAGTGCCGCTGCAATCTCATCGGCGGCGGCGGTCGGGCGCGCATAGCTGATGCCCTGATACGCGGACGACAGCGAGGCCGCTTGTGCCACCGGCGGGGATGTCGGGGTAGGAGTGACCTGCTGACGGGCCAGCACACCGACGGGCGGCGCGTTGCGGTCGGCAGCTTCTGCCGGTGTGCCTGTCACACGACGTTGACCGGCGTCCATCCACAAATACGCTGCCCACGCCACCAACAGCACGGCGCTCGCCAACAACACAAGCGCCAGGGGACGCGCCCAACGCCGTCCCGCTGCACGCGGAGGCCAGTTCGGGCCGAGTGCGCGGCGGGTGATCAACGACGGGTGCGTGTCCCCCTCTGTCAATGGAGGTTCTTCCGCGCGCAAACGCTTTTCCAGCGCGCGTGGATCGAGGTGTGCTGGTCCTGATGGTGCATTCATGGCCGATCACTCCGTATCGCTCGATGCGAAAAAATTCCCCTCGCTGCGCGATCGTACCGCAACCGAAGCGCCCGGGCAACGCTGGCGCGCTTCGTGCGCCAGCTATTGCTTCGGTGCTGCTTCCAACGCCTTGAACGCAGGCCGCAAAGGATCGTCCCCACCGCGCAGCAATGAGTACGCGGGGCGCGGATCACTCTTTTCGACCAGCGTGGAGTTGTAGTAGTTCAAGCTCCATACGATCATCGGCCCCATGTATGGCAGGCTCTGCCCGATCTCGAAGGCGCGCACGATGTAGTTGGCTTGCGTCTCTTGATCGATCCAACCCAAATAGGGCGGGTCGGCGGGCGGCGGTGCCGCTTGCCCGTTTTCCAGCGTGAAGCCGTCATACGTGCCCCAGCCGAATTCGGTTGCCCAAAGCTGGCGGTTGGTGTCGCCGTTGTCCAGCATAATTTGGTGATAGTCCTCGATGGTGTTCAGGAAGAACCACGAGGGATGGTTGTTGTAACCCGGGTCGCCGCAGTCTGCTTGGCCGCACCAACGCGCATCCGGTGCATTGGCCGCGCCGTAAGGATGCACGCCGATGGCGATATTTTCATACACCGGATTTGCCAGCCCTGCCGCGTACATCTGGCGCAAAAATTCGCGGTCGTCCACAGCGGCCACGCCGTCATTGATGCCGGTGGGGGCCAAGCCCGCCGTCACCACGACCACGCTGCCCCCGCCTTCGCCCGCACGGATGGCGCGATAGGCCGCGTCAAAGAGCTGCATATACTCCGCGCCGCTGAGCGTGCCCCCGTTCCATTCGCGGCGCAAATTCGGCTCGTTCCAAATTTCAATGGCGTTGAAGTACGAATTGCCGTAAAGGTCGGTGCGCACCTCGCTCATCATTCGTGTAAGGAAATTTGCCAAGTCTTCGGGGTTGCGCGGCGGCCCTTCTTCGTCCGACGTGGCCCGTGCCCAGCTCGGCGCGCTCACGATGCTGATCATCACTTTGAAGCCGCGTTGGTTGGCGTGTTGCACGAACATGCGATAAGCGTAAAAGCGGTCGCTGAAAACGCCCGGCTGTGGCTCAAGGATGTTCCAGGCAAATTGGAGCTTGATCCAGCGCACACCCAACCGCTCTGCCAACCATAACATGAAGTCGAAATCGTCCAAGCTCACGTCTGGATTGATCTGTACCCCCATGAGTTCGGAACGCAGTGTAGGCAAGGGGGACACCGGTACAAAAGGCGTTTCCGGCCCCGTCGTTGCGGGCAGGGTGGCCGGCACAGGGGTCGCTGGCGCAACAGGGGCAACCGTAGGCGGTGTGACACCCGGGGGCAGCGTGATGATCGGGCCAAATTGTGGTGTGGGGGTGTTCTGCAACGCTACCGGTGCAGATTTTACCGGTGCGGGGGCGCTGCGCGCGGCCAAAGCCTGCGTCACCAACCCCAGCCCCACCCATAGCATCGCGGCGAGCGCGATCAATGTAACGACACGCCACACGCGATGATGATACACTGTACGAAACAAGACCAGCATAACGCTACTGTCCTCAATCTTTCGGATGCGGGTACAAGAAACGCGCCTGACCACTTTAACAACACATGGCGCGTGATGCGTGACGTTCGCCCTACGGCTGACGCACGGTTGCCGCGCCTCCTGCTGGCTAGATATTACGTAATGCCCGTCCATTCAGCAAAAACAGTTCTATAAAACCTGTAAAGGAGCTGTAAAAGACCGTTTCTAATCACGTTGCGGTCACGCTTCCCCATATACTGAGAGCAATCCACAACCTGTCCGCCTGCATCGGTTCATCGACAGATAACGGCTCCACCGTCATCGAATTGAAGGAGAAAATTCCACCATGTTTACGCGACTGTATCGTTGTGTCTTTCTGCATATCACGCTGATTATGGCTCTGAGCCTGACGGGGATCGCGCTCGTTCACGCTCCACAAGCCAACGCAGCTCCACCCCAACAAAGCGGTTGGGCCAGTTGTGACACAACCATCGTCGGGGGTTACATTGCCGACAACAACTACGCCGAGATGTGGAACATTGATATTCCCGCCAACACCACCATCACGCTCTTGATGTACCGCACCTCAGACAACCTCGACTCTTACCTCCGTCTCCACGCGCCCGACGGTACGATAGCGGGCGAGGACGACGACGGCGCCAGCGACTACAACGCCTGGCTTTCGGTCACCGTGCTGGTCGACGGCACATACACCATCACGGCCACACGTTCGGGGTTCGCCGATGGCACCACCAGCGGCACTTACTCCATAGACGTCACCTGCCAACAGGCGCAAAACGGCGGCGGCCAGGCAGGTGGCGGTGGTGGGCAACAAGGCGGCATCGGCGCCACCGTAGACAATGGCACGGTGTATTGCAACACCCCGCTCACCAATTCCATCGACGACAACGCCATTTATGACACATGGAATTTCACCGCCCAGGGCGGCGAAACGCTCACGATCACAATGGAAGTGATCAGCGGAGATCTCGACCCATACCTGACCGTTGTCGATCCATTTGGGCAACAAACCGAAGACGACGACAGCGGCGGCGGCAGAGACGCGCTCGTCACCTTCTCGCCTGCCACAGGGGGCGCCTATAGCATCACGGCTGCCCGCGTCAGCGGCCAGGGCGAATACCGTTTGCAAGTGGCGTGCTCGGCTTCCGCAGCACCTCCCGGAGGGGGGCAGGCGGGCGGTGCTGCCACCATAGACAGTGGCAATATCTCTTGCAACACGCCCATCACCAACTCCATTGACGACAACGCCACCTACGATACGTGGTACTTCACGCCAGGTGACGAAGGTCTCGTCATCACCATGCACCAGCAAAGCGGCAATCTCGACCCGTACCTCACCGTTTACGCGCCGGACGGCACACCCTATTCCGACGACGATTCGGGAGGGAATTGGGACGCCCAAGTGAGCTTTGCCCGAGCTGCCGCCGGCACGTACACGATCACGGCTACACGCACCAGCGGCGCAGGGGAATACACCCTGACGGTAGATTGTGTGGCACTGGTTGCGCCACCGGCCCCTGCTCCGGGCGCTGGCGGTGGCGTGGGACAGCAGCAGTCCGTGCTGTGTGGCGGTTCGGTCGGTTCCACGCTCAATGACGCAGCCTGGCACGACGAATGGTACTTCAGCCTGCAAACCGGCGAGACCATCGATCTCACCATGACTGCCACCAGCGGCAACCTTGACCCGCATCTGGATATCTACGACGTTAACCAAAATTGGGTTGCTTCTGACAACGACAGCGGCGGCGGCAAAAATGCCCACTTGGTTTACACCGCACCTGCTGACGGTTGGTACACGGTCTACGCAGGGCGTGCCGGTGGCGCAGGTGGCTTGACCAGCGGCGACTATTCCCTGACCAGCAATTGCTCCACCATCGGGCAACCGCCCGCCGCCCCTGGCGCATGGCAACGTGGTCCCATCAGCTATCCTGGCCCGGGCTTCCCTCCTTGGGTGGTCGCGCGCGGGTTGCTCTTCTGCCAAGAAACACAAAGCGACGGCATCGGCAACAACGCTTGGTACCTGGAATGGAAGTTCGACGGCGTCGCCACCCAACAGGTGAGCATCGGCATGACGCGCACTTCCGACAACCTCGACCCGTATTTGGTGCTGATTTACCCTGACGGCACGACCTGGGTGGACAATGACGATTATGGCGGCACCACCGACGCCGAGATCAACCTGACGCTGCCGCAGACCGGCACGTACACCATCCAAGCCTCGCGCTCCGGCGTACAGTCCGGCACCACCGAAGGCGGTTTCGACATCAGTTTGGCGTGCCTCAGCGGTGGCGCCCCTGCCCCCGGCGGACAAAATCAGCCCGGCGGCCAAGGGCAACCGGCAGGACAAGGTGCGCCCGCAGCCTCGGCAGCAACTTCCGGTTGGGTGCTCGACCGTTGGAACGACCGTATCCCGCTCTGGACGACCTATGACCTCAGCGTCTACACGCCCTCTTGGGGCAGCGCAGATACGCTCGAAGCGGCCACCGATTCCGCCCTCACGTTCTGGTCAAGCAACACGGCCTTCACCTTCATAGCGGTGACCGACCCCGCCCAAGCCGACATCATCGTAGAGTGGGCGCAGGGCAACCCCACAACCGAGATGGCTAACGTCTACGTCAACTATCTGCCCACCCGCCAGTTGCCGCAGGTGCACATCGAAATGCACCAGCCGCCCACCGTCAACGGCGCGCCGGACTTGGACGCCCTCGTCTACGCCATGACGCACGCCGTTGGACACGCGCTGGGCTTTGAACACAGCGCCGATCCCACTGCGCTGATGTACCCGCACCAGCACGGCCAGATGCCGCAACTGGGCACGGACGATCAAGAGCAGTTGTTGGCGCTTTACGGCGCGGGCATCTTCCCGAACGGCAACGCGACCATGAGCGCACGCCCCTTCATCAGCCGCCCGTTTATGCTCTGGGCAGGCCAAACGCTCAGCTTCACGCTACCTTATCCTGCAGGGGTCAACACGGCGGGCACGGTTGGGGCCAATCCGAACTTGTACGCGCTTTGCCCGATTGACTACTATCTGCCCGGGGCCGGTTCCGGTTTGGCATGGGACTGCACTTGGAGCTGGGACGACGCCAAGCGCCAAGTGACCTTCACCGTCAAGGCGAACACCACCGCCGCCGCCGGTAGCGGCATCGTGGCCGGACGCGCTATCGTGCTCAACAACCAAGCCTTTGAGTTGGTGGACATGCAGAGCCTCAGCGTACACCCGAACCAGCCCGCCAACTTCCAACTCAACGCACCGGCGGGCACGGTGGTCGTGGAAGCGGTCGAACGCTTCGATCCGGCTGGCGCCACCGACTTCGGCTTTAGCGTGGCTCCGACTGGCGCCAACACCTACACCGCCACCGTCAGCGGCGGCAACGCCAACAGCGTCGCGGATGTGATGCTCTACGTCATTCGTCCGCGCACCGGCTCCTACTCCGCTACGTTGGTGCAAACCAACGGCGGCGGTGCCACCACCTTTGACCAAACCACCATCGGCGCCAACAAGCGTGCGCTGGCCTTTATGACGCTTTCGGGCTTCCAGCCGCAAGGCGCCACTGACTTCAGCGCTATCACCAACAACCAGATCGCCGCGCTTTCCGCCGATCCGAACGCGGCGTGCTCCACCGCCAACCCGATGGCCGCCGGTGCGCTTTGCGTAGACGCGCAGGTCTTCGGCGGACAGGGCACAGCACAAAGCCAGGCCGCTTGGGGACTGTACGTGTTGCAGGAAAACTAACGCTCCTTTCCGGTGACCGTCCCCCATGCACGGGGCGGCGCGCGCGAGGTTATCGCGAGTGGTCAGCCGTAGGCTGGTCACGAGCGGCAACCGACGTGCGCGCCGCCTTTTTTCGCACGCGCGCGCTATACTACTAGCTCCGAACCGACGCGCAGCACGAAAGGGGACGCCCCATGACCGCACCCGCTCCTGCCACCACGCCCGCTCCCGACTACTCGCGCAAGTGGTGGGTGATGCTCGGCGTGGCAATGGGCGTTTTCATGTCCACCATAGACGGCAGCATCGTCAACGTGGCGCTGCCCACGCTGGAACAAGCCTTGCATACCAGCTTTGCCACCGTGCAATGGGTTGCCGTCGGCTATTTATTGGTTTCGGCCTCGCTGGTGCTGGGCATTGCACGCCTGGCAGATATGGTTGGCAAGAAGCGCATCTACCAAACCGGCATGGTGATCTTCACGCTGGGATCGCTGCTGTGTGGCATGGCACCCTCCATCGGCTTTTTGATCGCGTTCCGCGTGTTGCAAGGCATGGGCGCGG
>CAZZNC010000109.1:0-7600 GCA_964655405.1 uncultured Anaerolineaceae bacterium
GGATAAGCGAAAGTCTCGGTACTACCGCAAGGAAGAGTTGCTGATCGCCGTGCTGGACGAAGGGCTGTGCTGGACGAAGGTATGACGCAGATCATCGCCGCCGCACAAGCGATCGTGGCGAGTGCCGCCCCGCCCGCCGAGAAATTGCGCGCCATCGCCCGCTCGCACGTGCGCAGCATCATCGCACAGCACAACATCGCCGTGGCGGTGATCTTCGAGAGCCGCGCGCTGTTGGAAAAACCGGACGTGCGCGCCCCCTACGTGTGGCAACGGGACGCGCTGGAGCGGCTCTATCGTCAGGTGGTGGAAGAGGGCATCGCGGCGGGCGTGTTCCGCGCGGTGGATGTAGGCATTTTGGTCAAGGCGCTTTTTGGCGCGCTGAACTGGGTCAGCGTGTGGTATCGCGACGATGGGGGGGTGAGCGAATACGAAATTGCCGACGAGATCGCAGAAACATTTTTGGCCGCACTCACCAAAAGTTTAGAGGAGCCAGAGGAGAATGATTAGTTTTACGCCCACTGAAGAACAACAAATGCTTATTGACGCTGTGCGTCGCTACGCCACCCACAATGTGCGCCCTGTGGCGCACGAGGCGGACGAGGGCGGCGGCTTTCCGGCGGAGGTGCTGCAAACCGGCTGGGAGCTGGGCATCCTGCCCGGCAACATTCCGGAGGAGCTGGGCGGCTTCGGCGAAGACCACAGCGCGCTGACCGGCGCCCTGGCCTACGAGGAACTCGCCTACGGTGACCTGTCGTTGGCGCTGCACGTGATGACGCCCGCGCTGGTGGCGATCCCGCTGGTGCTCAGCGGCACGGAGGCCCAACGCGAGGAGTTCATGGAGCTTTTTCTCGACGAAGCGCCCCCGCCCGTCACGGCAGCCATGATCGAGCCGCGCATCCGCTTCAACCCCGCACGTCCGCAAACCACCGCCACGCCGCAAGGCGACGGCTGGGTGCTGAACGGACGCAAAGCGTATGTGCTGCTGGCCGAAGGCGCGCAGTGGATACTGGTTTACGCCTGGAACACGCGCGACGAGCGCGTGGACGCTTTTTTGGTGCGCGGCGACGTGGAAGGCGTGACGGTCGGCGCGCGCGAGAAGCTGATGGGCGTGCAGGCGCTGCCCACCTACCCCGTGACGCTGGAAAACGTGCCCGTGCCGGCGGCCTACCGGCTCGGTGGCGAGGGGGGCATTGACTTTCCGCGCATCCAGGCGCACAGCCGCGTGGCACTGGGCGCGCTGGCGGTCGGCGTGATGCGCGGCGCGGTCGAGTACGCCGTCGAGTACGCCAAGCAGCGCGTGCAGTTCGGCAAACCGATCGGCACCAAGCAGGCGATCGCCTTCATGCTGGCCGAGTGCGCCATCGAGGTAGACGCCACGCGCTTGATGGTGTGGGAAGCCGCCTGGAAGCTCGACCAGGGGCAGGACGCCACCAAGGAATCGTACCTCGCCAAACGCTACGCCGACCAAATGGCCGTTTGGGTGACCGATAGCGCCGTGCAGACGCTGGGCGGTTACGGCTACATCCGCGAATATCCGGTCGAACGCTGGTTGCGCAACGCGCGCGGCTTTGCCACGTTCTACGGCATGGCGATTGTCTGACATCAACCAATAGATTTATTGAGACGAGCAAAGGAACGCGAAAATGGCGATTAGCTTTGAACTACCCGAACGGGTCAAGCAAAATTTGCAAATGCTGGAAGCGTTGGCGCGCGGGGTGATGCGCACGGACGCGCGCGACCTGGACGAAAACGAACACAAACGCCCGACCACCTTCATCCAAATGACCTGGCCGGTTTCCAAAGATCAACAGCGGCGCGAGCTGGAAAAAGCGCACGCCAAAGCGCGCGGCGAGGTCAAGGAGCGCAAAGGCCCGGGCATCACCTATCTGAACATGATCTATACCTTCGAGATGCTCAGTTGGGGCGATGTGGGGCAAATGCTCTGTATGCCGACCGCGCTGCTGGCCGGTGCGGCCATTGAAGCGGTGGGCACGATCGAGCAAAAGGAGCGCTTCTTGCGCCGCTTTGCCGAAGGCGACGAGCCGGTTTGGGGCGCTATGGCGATGACCGAACCCGGCGCCGGTTCGGACACATCCGCCATCCAAACCACCGCCACGCTCGACCCGGAAACCAACGAGTGGATACTCAACGGGGAGAAAATCTTTTGCACCAACGGCAAACTGGCGCTGGACGAGTCCAACGGCATTGTGGTGATCTGGGCCACTGTGGACAAGTCCGCCGGGCGCGCGGGCATCAAGTCGTTCGTGGTAGAAGCGAGCACGCCCGGGGTCACCATCGAGAAAGTGGAGATCAAGCACGGCATCCGCGCCAGCGACACGGCCAGCATCGTGCTGAAAAACGCGCGCATTCCCTATGACAACATCTTGGGGTCACCGGAGGTGCGCAAAAAGAGCAGCACCAAAGGTTTCAAAGGCGCTATGGCGACCTTCGATGCCAGCCGTCCGCTGATCGCTGCGAGCGCGATGGGCGTAGGACGCGCCGCGCTGGAGTTCGTCAAGGAGAAGTTGGCCGAAGAAGGGATCGAAATCGCCTACGGCGTGCCGGAACACGCATTAACGGCAGTGCAGCGCGACGTGCTGGAAATGGAAATGCGCATACGCGGGGCCTGGCTGCTGACGCTGCGCGCAACGGCTATGCTGGATCACGGACAGCGCAACAGCCTGGAAGCCTCGATGGCGAAAACGCAGGCCGGTCGCGCGGTGACGTGGGTCACGCAAAAGGCGGTGGAAATCCTGGGGCCGCTGGGCTATAGCCGCGAGTGGCTGGTGGAAAAATGGATGCGTGACGCGAAGATCAACGACATTTACGAGGGCACACGGCAGATCAACACGCTGATTGTGGCGCGCCGCATCTTCGGCTACAGCAGCCGCGAACTGCGCTGAGTGCCGCCGAGTGCGGGCAATCTAGCTTGCCCCTCGGCGAAACGACGCATCCGCACGCACAAAGAACAAATCCACGTGGTTCAAATATCCCGTGTGCGGATGGTTGACGCCTGCTGCTATGTCGAACACAACAAACCCTGTCTGCTGCATTGCACGCACCACCTCCGCGAACTCGGCGCCGTCCTCAAAACGCGGCATCACGGACGTTTCTACGATCAGCGCGTCGGTGTGAGCCAACGTTCCACTTGCGCCACGCAGCACATCGAGTTCCGCGCCTTCCACATCGATCTTGAGCAAAAAAGGCGCGGGCAAGGTGTGCTTTGCCACCAGCGCGTCGAGCGGCTCCACCGGCACGGTAATCTGCCGTTCCAACCGCAAATTGCGCACCGGTTGTAGCGCCGAGGATTTGCGCGGGTCGCTAAAAACGTTGAAGGTGGTTTGGCTATGTTCCGCGCCACAAAAAACGGTCTCCACCGCCGCGCCCAATTGCCCCGTCAATGTGTCTAACGCCTCCTGGAAAACCGGATTGGCTTCGACCAGCAGCCAAGCCACGCCGGGAAAAGCGCGGTAAAGTTCCGGCGTGCCGCCGGCCACGCCCACATCAATGACCGAACCAGGGGCAATATGCACACGCAACAGGTCGAGCGCACGAGCAAAAGAATGTGTGGGGGCGTACAGCGGGCGGATCTCTTTCCCCAACACGCCCAAAAGCCGCTTGATGGCTGCTTTCACCGTTTGCATCTCCTTACCACGTCGGATGCGTGGTCGTCGTTTCACGGGTGTGCACCAGCGGCAACAAACGCTCTACGACCTCCGGACGCCCGAAGAGGTAGATGCCCTGGAACGGCTCGTGCAAATCGTGGTTTCTCACGTCGAGCGGCTCGCCATTCAACGGCAGCACCGTTCCTCCCTGCTTGTCCATAAACGCCAGCCCCGCCCCGATGTCCCACAAATAGGGATCGTGCGTGATGGTGGCAACCGCCGTGCCGTGTGCGGTATAGGCAAGGTGCGTGGCCGTGCTGCCGTAGGACATCACCCGATAGAAACGCACGTCCAACAACGCCCCGGCGTCGCTGCGCCCGAAAACGAACGAGTCCGGCGCCCAACGCCGTTTGAGCTTGTCTGTGACCACCGCCCCGTTGCAAATCACGTCGTCGCCCTCGGTGTACGTCCAATCGTTGACAAGCGGCACATGCACCACGCCCCAAATCGGCTTCAGCTCATGGAACAGCGCCAGCGTCACGCACCAGGTCGGCAGCCCTTCCACATAAACGCGCGTGCCATCTATCGGATCGATCACCCAAAGGAACTCGTGCGCGGACGGGTCGCCGCCGAACTCTTCGCCCAAAATGCCGTATTGCGGGTAAGCCGACCGCAAACGTTCGGCCAACATACGCTCGATGGCGAAATCCGCCTCGGTGACGGGGTTGCCCACGCCTTTCCATTCGGTGCGCGCGTGGCCGAAGTATTTCACGGCGATCTGACCGGCTTCCGCCACCCATTCGCGCACTTGCATAGCATCAATAGGAAGTGCTGTCACGAAGAAAATTGCCTCTTTCCATTGCACGTGATAACCAGGCGGCCAGTGTAGCACAAAAGCGACACGTCTGGAACGGCTTGCGTGCCGTTCACCGCGCGTCAGAGAGAAACGCTCATTCGACCAACAGCAGCAAATAGAGCGCCGTCCCGACGAAAAATGCCGCATAGCTCGCCAGGTGAAATTTGAGCAAAAAGTCGCGGGAAGCCCCCCGCACTTGGCGCGTGTAGATGCGGTATGCAATCAAGTTTGCCAGCGAGCCGACCAAGCTGCCGAAGCCACCCACGCTCACGCCCCAAAGCAACGCCTGCCAACGCATGGTGAAGTCTGCCAACAGCAGCGCCGCCGGAACGTTGCTGATGCCCTGGCTGAGCAGCGCAGCGAGTAAAAATACGTGGTGCGGATGGGTCAACACACCGGCCAACAGCACGCGCAAATTGTCCGTGAAGCCGAAAAAGCACGCGAACGTCGCCAGCAGTGCATAGTCCACGTGCAAGCTGCGTCGGTCGGCCAGCAGCGCATAGAGCAACACGCCCCCGCCCACACTCAACGGCAACACACGCAAGATCGCCAGCGCAAAAGTCCCCAGCGCGCCAACGTACACATATGCCGTCGGGGAAAGTTGCGGCACAGGCCGCGCAGCAGCGGAGGGGTTGCCGTTCACGCGCAGCAAGAGCGCGCCCCCCAGCAACGCTACCAGAAACACAGCGGAAAACGGCGCGATAGCCATCACGAAGCGGCCAAAGGGCACGTCGTAGAACCAGTAGAGAAACAAATTTTGCGGATTGCCGAAAGGGGAAAGCGCCGAGCCAGCGTTGGCGGCCAGCGTTTCCAGCACGACCAACCAGGCTTTGCGCTCCACGTGCAAAAGCACGGTCAGCGGCACAACCGAAAGCAGCGCCACGTCGTTGGTGACCAGCATGGAAAAGAAGAACGTCAGCAAAACCAGCTTGGCGGCCAAAAAGCGCCCTCGCTCCAAGCGGCGGGCGACGTGCGCCAGCACGTTGTGTTCTCGCAACCCTGCTGTGATCACGAACAGCACCAGCAAAATATAGAGCACTTGGAAATCCGAAGCCGCATAGGAAGGCACGCGCCGCAAATACAACGAAGTCGCCAACACCCCCAGCGCAGAAAGCCCCAACAGCCACTCGTCTTTGGCCCAACCTACCCAGCGCGCCCGGCTCATCTAGGCCACTCCTGCTCCGACGCTCGTCGCAGCATACAAAGACAGTCGCGTCGTCCTCAATCTTCCCGCTTCAAGAGCGGGCGTGAGGACCACGCGACTTTTCCTTAACACGTCACGCGGTCGCGTGGAGATAAGGATACCGCTATTGGCGTTCTTTCAAAAGATCGCGGATTTCGGCCAGCAATTTTTCCTCGGAGGAAGGCTCTGGCGGGGCTGCCGGCGCTTCTTCCTCTTCTTCACGCTGAAGCGAGTTCAACGCCTTGATCATCAGGAAAATGGACGCCGCGATGATCACGAAATCCACCACCGTTTGGATGAAGTTGCCGTACATCATCACCACCGCGTCGGAATCCGCCGTCGCTTCCTTCAGCGTCAGCGAAAGCGTGGTGAAGTCCACGCCACCCAACAACAGCCCGATCACAGGCATCAGGATGTCGCCGACCATCGAAGAGACGATCTTGCCGAAGGCCGCGCCGATGATGATACCAACGGCCATATCTACCACATTGCCTTTGAGTGCAAATTCCTTGAATTCCTTCAACAAACTGGACATACGTCAAACCTCCCTCAATACCGATCAGTAAAATGGGCGGGGCATCTCATTGAGATTTGCCGCCATGTGGATTTGTGGCGTTCATATCCCTTTGTGCTTCCGCTAGTTCAAGCGTTACAGGGCAATTTTAGCCTATGAAAAACACCACACAATCCAGTATAGTCGAATTCCGAAAATCGCGCGCGGTGAAAAATCTACGGAGCAAAGCGCAGCAGATACAAGCCGTCATCGTGCGGATCGAGAAAAACGATCTGCTGTCCGTCCGGCGAAACGCTCCACGCACCATTGGCTACACGGATCGGCAAAATGGCGGGGTCGGTCAACCAGCGCACGCGCCCACTCAGCGCGTCGGCCACGCCGAGCACGTGCACATCGCGCGCCGGATCGAAGCTCAGCATGTACAACGAGCGTCGGTCGCGCCAACGGTACGCGCCGAAAGCGTCCAAACGCTGCGGCGTGCTGCCGACGGCGGTGCGCTGCACATAGACCCCATCGGCAGCCGGATCGTCTTGGAACGCCAAAAAGAACGCGATCCACGCCCCCCCAGGGCTGACACGCAACTCATGCAAAAAATCATACGTGCCCAACAACTGCGGTTCGGCGTCGGGCTGCGTCACGTCCAACGTGTACAGTTCGCGGGTGGGCGTGTAGGTGATGCGCCGCACAATCAAGACGCGGCGGGCGTCCAACCATTGCACCGTTGCGTCCCATGAGGAATAGACGCGGCGCATCTGCGAGCCGTCCACATTGCTCACCCAAAAGGCCGCCGCCGGCGGGGACGTGCCCGGCACACGCTCTCCGTAGACCGTGCGCCAGAGCAAGCGTGTCCCGTCCGGCGAAACGGCAGGATAGCTCCCCAGCGTGTCCACGTCCCAGCTAGTCCCGTCGGCCAGCCGCGTAACGTGCATTGATCCATCGGCCAGCCGCTCCACCGTCACCGAGCCGTCCGGAGAGCAGAGCAACGGCGGCGTATGGCGCACAAAACGCCGCCGCCCCCCGTCCAATGGTTGGCGAAAGACGGCGCTGGGCTGATGTAACACTGCATCGATCACATAGACCGCCTCACTATCCGCCGGTGACCACCAGGCCCCAACGTTCCAATCTTCTGTGTTGACCGGCGCGAGGGTTACGCGCACGTTCGAAGGCAACGCGGGCAAGGTGCGGTCACGGGGCGGATTGGGCGGCGGCTGAATTTCGACGACGGGCGGCCAGGCGTGCGCGTAGACGTTTAAGGTATGGCCGCCAAAGTGGATTTCCGGCTGATCTTCCAGACGCATCCAGCGGTGCGGGGCATCCAAATCTTGCTGAAATTCAGGGCCGGTCGGTCCAATGCTGCTGAGCATGTGCCAATGGGCGTCCAGCAGCAGCACGGGGTTGTACGTGGTGCGGTAGTCCGCGCTGCGGATCTCCAGGTGCAGATG
>CAZZNC010000110.1:0-7537 GCA_964655405.1 uncultured Anaerolineaceae bacterium
CTTTTAGGCATTTGCGCGCCAAGTAGGGACAGATCTGCTCGGTGGCTTGTTGTGCCCAGTTGAGGGATGAGGTGTGCGTGGAGTGTCCATAAAGCTCTAGGACTTTGCTCATAACAATCTCCAAGTGCGCTCGGTGGCGATGCGTAGATAGGGTTCGGCAATGTCAATGCCAATGGACTTGCGTCCTAGGGCTTGAGCAACTACTGAAGTTGTGCCGGTGCCGCAAAACGGATCGAGTGCCACGCCGTCCGATGGGCAAGTAGCCAACAACGGAATCTTGCATAGGTCTTCTGGATAGGCGGAAAAATGCATTTGCCGCTTGTGAGTGTCTTCTGGCAAGATGTCCCAGACATTCCCCGGCTTACTGCCTTTGGGATGATAGGTGAGGAAGTAAAAACCTTTTTTGTGCAGTTCTCTTGCGCGTCCTGAAACGCGCATCGAATCGGAGTGCGTCGGGCGTTGTTGTTTGCGAATAATCATACGGAAGTCTGCAATGTCGCCGTTGCGCACGGCCTCTAGTTTCTGTTCCAATGCTGCCAACGCTGCACGTTTTTCTTCCGCACTGAGCGCTGTGGAAAGCTCGATTTGGCGTCGGTAACGCACACCCTTGACGCCGGTTGCCGAAACCACCACCCCGTTGACGACCCGTGCTTTGCGGGGCGCAGAACGGATGGCGTCCACATCGTAGTAGTAGCCTTTTGGGTGTTTGACGAAGTGAAATAGATTTTCATGCACGTTACGCAAGCGATCTTTGCTTTGGTCTGGCCCACCTTTGATTTTGTGCCAGATAACATTGTTGCGCAAGACCCAGCCTTGTTCATCCATCAGCGCAAGCGCAATGCGCCAGGGCAGTCCGAGCAAGCGTTTGGCCTGATAAGTGTCGCCGAGATTGAGCCAAAAAGACCCGGTTGGTTTGAGTACTCGTTGCACTTCTGCGAAAACGGCTAATAGGTGGGCGATGTATTCTTCCGGTGAGTTTTCAGAGCCGATGCCTTCTTCGACGTATTGGCGTTGTTTCCAATATGGGGGGCTGGTCATGCAGAAATCTATAGAGGCTGAAGGGAAATAACGGAGCACCTCCAGCGCGTCTCCCAAGATGAACAAGGGGCGATAACCGGAAGTGGTCAGATAGTCACGCACTTGTTCTCGGATTGTGGCTTGTGCGGTGATCATGGTCTGTTCTCCCTTGTGGTTTCTCGTTAACGCAACCGGCAAGCGCACACGCTGCCGCGCGCACAACTTGCCGGCTGATAGGATGAGCGTTTCCCTGGCGGCGAGACGCTACGACGACGTGGCAGGCCGCCATAGCCCGCCGATGCAATCGCCGCGTATCTCGCGTTCGAAGAACGAGTAGCGCTGTCCGTCCAGTGTGGTGACGCGGTGCTCGCCTGGTCCGGGGATGTACTGCCCGTTTTCCACATAGCCGCCCGCGATGTAGGTGTATTGGCTGGTCAGCTCAAACTCGGGCGTCAGTGCCCAACCCAGTTGTTCGCGCAACTCGGGATGTGTGCGCCAGAGCTTGCCAAAGCCACGTCGCGGTTGGAACATGCCTTCCGGCGGCACCAGGTCGGGATCGATCTCCGGCTCGCCTTCCTGGAACGTGTCGTTATAGCAATACCAATCTCCGCCCGGGGTGGTTGGCTCGTTGTTGTCCACCATGACCCAAATTTGCCGGTTGTGGCGGAACCAAATCATGTGTCCGTGCTCGAAGGATTCTTCGGCGATGGCGACTTCCGCAACCACGTTGGTCGGGAAGAGCGCGGGGAGCGGCGTGGGAGTGCCAGGGACCGATGTGGGGGTGGCCGTGGGCAACACCGCCGCCAATTCGCGCACCTTGTCGGCGGGCACTTCCAACAGCAACGCCATGCCCCATTGCGGCAGCGCGCGCACGACGCCCAAAACTTGCGTGGGCGGGTCGGTGAAGTTGGCATATTCGCCGGAGCCGCTTTGTCCAGCCATGCCCATAGCGATCCCCTCGCTTTGCAGCGCAGGGTAACCGCTCAAGTCGGCGAAATCGGCGGGCACCACCAAGCGGCTTTCGCTCATGCTGACCATGTAGATCGCCACGCCGTGATCGGCTTGTTCGGCGGTTTGCTGGAACAAGGTATCCAGCGCGGAAAGGTCAATTTGCGCTGCCAACACGCCGAAAGCTGCTCCGCTGGCGTCTGTGATCGGTGTGGTGACCATCAGCACGGGCGCGCCGGTGAGCGGATCGTGCTGGACGGGGTGCGGCTGGGGCAGCGTCAGGCTGGCTTGGAAGTACGGTTCACCGGTCACCGTGGCGCCGATGCGCTCCGATTGCGTGGAGGCCAGGATCACGCCCTGGGCGTTGTAGACGCTCAGCGTGCCCAGCGTCGGATTTTGCGTTTGCGCTTGTTGCAAAAGCGCCTCCGCAGACGCTTGGCGCTCGGCGAAATCTTCGGCTTCCGGCGGCGCTTGCACCAGCGCGAGGAACGTCGCGTGCGCGGCGTTTTCCAGCGCGGTCACGTCAGCTTGGCGCGCGCCGAATTCCTGTGTGATCTGCTCGATAAGCGTATCCGCCAACCCGTTGAGCCAGCCGGTTACCTGTTCGCGTGGGGCGTTCAACGCCTGGGCCGTTGCGGTGTTTTGGGCGGCGGCTGTGGCGTTTAGCGCCTGGTCGAAGGCCGCATCAACGGTTTGTTCGAAGGCGGCGGTCAACGTGGGCGCGGCAACGGTCGCTACCTCGGCGGTTTGCGTCATGCCGACCGCTTGTCCGGCGGCGGCAGTTTGCGTGAAGCGCTCGGCGATCACGGCGTCTATGGTTTGCTGCTGTTGGGTTGGGTCGAGCTGCGCGGCGGACGTGCCGAACGCAATGGAAGCTGTGCCCAGCAAAAGCAAGAGGGCGAGCGCCACGACTGTGGCAAAGGTCAAGGGGGTGATACGTGATTTCATGGGTTTGTATCCTCGTTGTTCAGCATCAGGTGAGCGCACAGAGGCGCATAACGTGCTTTCTCGTTGATAGGTTCGCGTCGGTGAAAAGATAGGGGCGACGCTCAGGCCGACAGCGTGCGGGCCAGTTGGGCCAGCGCACGGCTGAACGCCCCTTCTGGGTCGGCGAGCGCAACCGGTTTGCCGCGCCGGATCGCTGTGCGGTGTTCGAGTGTATAGGGCAGCTCAGCGTCCAGGGTGCGTTTGAGTGCCTTTTGGATGGTTGCACTGGGCACGTCCGGCGTGGGTTGCGTATGGTTCAAGACCAGACGCACCCGCTCAGGGGCCACGCCGAGCGTGTGCAACGCGACCAGCAATTGGCCGGTGCTTTGTATCGCGGGCGGATCGTCTGCCATGACCACGACCACCGCGCTCGAAATTTGCAACGCGCCTTTGCTCGCTTTGTCCAGCGTGCGCGTGTCGAGTATCAGGCGCTTGTAGCGGCTGCTGAGTTCACGCAGCACATTTTGCGCGGCAACGGTGGAAAGCGTTTCCTCCAACGGATGCGGCGGCGCGGCCAACAGGGCGACTTGCGACGCCGGATAGGGGGTGAGCAGTCCCATCAGCGCGCGCGGGTTGGGCACGTCCCCTTGTGGCAACAGCTCCCCCCAGTGCTTGAGCGCCGAAAGGTGCAGGTGCAAATGAACCTGGCCGCTGTGGGTGCTGAAGTCTGTCAGGCAAACAGGCCCGCTTTGCGCCGCGAGCAGCATTGCCAGATTGACCGCGACGGTGGTGCAGCCTGTGCCGCCTCGCAAGCTGATCACGGTGATCAGCGGGATGAGCGGCAGTTTGACGGAGGTGGTGCGCCCCTGGTCTTCGGCTCCGATGGGCATACGTCCACTGGCGCGGAGCGCGGCACGACGCGGCGGCGGCACGAGCAACGTGGAGGCCTCGTCTTTTTCCGGCGCGGGCGGCGCGGCGGGCGTGTTCGGTGTGGCGGACGCGGTTGGGACGTTCGGGGCAGGGCGCGGCGGGATCGGCTCGGTGAGCAGGTTGGTGTGCACCCGATACGCTACGCCCGCCTTGAGCACCGCTTCGATGCGGTCGGTCAGCTCTTTGGCGGTCACGGGCTTGGAAAGAAACGCATTCGCGCCCGCTTGGAGCGCCGTTTGTTTGTCCATCGGCTGGCTGCGCGCCGTCAGCACGATGATCGTGATTTTGGCGGTGAGCGGATCGGCGCGCAGTTTGCGCACCACGTCGTAGCCGCTGATGTCCGGCATCATCAAGTCAATGATGGCGAGATCGGGCTGCCACTGTGCGGCCAACACGATGCCTTGTTCGCCGCCATTCGCCATTTTGACTTCGTGGTCGGCGCGTTGCAACATCAGCTTGACCATTTGCAGCAAGTTGGGGTCGTCGTCAATAATCAGAATGCGCGCCATAGTGTGCGTCTCTACTTTCTACGCCGGTTTGGCGTTGCCTGCGGCGGCTTGCATCGCAAAAACTTCGATCCAGGCCCGATTGACCAAGATCGCGCCCCCCTGGAAAACCACGTCGCGTTGGGTGGCATAGGTGGCGGTGGCGTTGAAGATCGGGATGAACTGCTCCGGCGTGGTGCGCACAAAGTGCAGGATGTTGACGGTGGGGTGCATGGTGATCACACCACGCACCTCGAAACCGGCCACCACCAACATCACGCCGTGTTCTGTGTAGTCGCGCCCCACATAGCGCCCCTCGCGCGCGGGCAAGCCGTCGCGTTGTTGGTTCAAAACCACCAGCCCCAACACGTCTTTACGCACCTCGCCCGCGCTAAAGTGCCCGCTGAGCACGGCGGGGTCCAGCAAGGGGGAAATGAACATGCGCTCCAGCGTGATGAAAAGCGCGTTGAGGTCGTTGAGCTGGTCGAGCAGCAATTCCCCACGCAAGGGAGCTTCCCCGCTGATGCGAAAAGTGCGCGTGAGAAACTCGCCGGAAACATAACCCTGGCGTGTGCTGGCCGTTTTGGGGGGCATGGTGTTTCCTCCTTGTCGGAGTCTGCGCCGCTTTAGTTCTGCATGGCTTGGATGGCGTCTTGGATTTCGGTATCCAGTTCGGTCAAGGTCGGCTCGGCGGGGATGTCGGTATCCCAGTCGTCGCTGCGTTCGATGGTGGCTTGGTCGTGCAGCGTTCGGAGCCACAGTCGATAGTAGCCGTCCTGGGCCTGCTTATACTCTTCGTCGCTGAGTGGGCGCGTTTCGCGTTCCAACACCTCCAAAACGTGCATCCCGAACTCGGTTTCCACCGGCCCTACGATGGTGTTGAGTTCGGCATCACGGGCAGCGTCGGCGTAAGGGGCTGTCAAGTGGCTGAGGAACGTCCAGCCGACATCGCCGCCGCGCTGACTGCTGGCAAGATCGTCGGAAAGCGAGCGCGCGACCGCCTCGAATTTTTCCCCGTTTTGCAAGCGGATTAGGGCGCTTTGGGCGCAACTTTCAGCGGTGGCACGCTGTTCGTCGGTGGGTGGGTTGGGGTCGCCCGGGTTGTCGGGATTGAAAGCGCAAAGGATATGCCGCGTGTGGACGGCCAGCTCCTCGCGCGGGACGCTTTCGGCCACATGCGCGTAGAGCTTTTGGGAAAGCGCTTCGGTGGCGAAAACGGTGCGCAGTTCCTCTTGGGTCATGCCGGAGGCGGCCATCGCTTCGGTGTACCAATTGGCGATGAAGGCTTGGGCGTCCGCGTCGTCGGTGAGTTGGTCGGGTTCGACATTCGTCCAGCTGCTGAAGAAGTGGGCAACGCGCGCGTCAATGTCTTCATCGCTGGGCAACACGCCCATTTCGGCCCCTTGTTCCCAAGCCAGGCGCTCGGTTTCCATTTGTGAAAGCACGCTGTCGGCAAGCGCGACGGGGTCTTGCAAGCTGGCAACGCGCATCTGCACGAAATCGGCGGCCAGATCCAATTGCCCGCCGGTCAGATCGTAAAGTTCGCTCAATTCACGCAAAAATTGCCAGCGCACCAGGCGTACCCGTGCTTGGAACTCGGCACGTGTGATCGGTTCGCCGTTCACGCGGGAGACGACTTCGGTTTCTTGAGCGGCGGCAGGCCATACCCATGCTGCCAACAAAACGATCAACAAGAGCGTCGGCCAGAATTTCCGGCGTGTCTGTGCGTTCATGGGACTCCTCGAGTATGAGTAAGTTATCCGTTTCAATGATAGCCGATTATGCCTGGAAGCGACAACGTGCTAGCCCACGCTTGGGGTACGTTTGGCGGGCGTGGGGCGGGGTGGGGCGGGCGTTTCCCGTTGGTGAACACGTGTTGCGGGTGGGCCGCCCCTGCCGGAGGATTGAAAAATGCAAACGCCCCCTGCACGGGGGCGCTTTGGTCGGCGTTAGGGGGGGGAGCGTCAGTCCAGATGCCGCGCGATCTTCGGCTCGAGCACCGGCAGGGGCATGAAGCCCACGATACGTTCGGCCACTTCTCCGCCCTTGAAGAGCATCAGCGTAGGAATACCCATGATGCCGTATTGCATGAGCAAACTTTGATTTTCGTCGGCGTCCACTTTGCCGACGAGTAGCTTGCCGTCGTACTTTTGCGCGAGCTGCGCCACCACCGGCGCGATCATTTTGCACGGGGCGCACCATTCGGCCCAGAAATCAATCAGCACCGGCATTTCGGACTGGAGGACTTTTTCTTCCCAACTCGCTTCGTCTACGACAAAGGTTGCTTCACCCATAGGTTGGCGGCTCCTCACTTATTTCCTCAGGGTTGACCGGCGGAAATGGTATCAGATTCTGCTCCTACGTCAAGATGGTTTGTGGCGCTATGCGGCTTCGTGGCGAGCCTTTGGCGCTTTTGCGCATTGACCAACGCCCGCTTGATCATTGCCACCGAAGGCACCGGCGAGGGCTTGCCGTCTTCCAAAAAGTACAAGCGGCAGGCCAATCGGGAAGGTTGTTCAGCGCCTTTGGGATCGATGTCCCGCTCGTCTACTTGGATGGTGGGCGAGCCTGGGAAGCGTCGGCGCGCGGCGTCCTCGTCGGTCAGCACTTGGGTGTCTTCAATGTGGGCCTGGATGCCCAGCTCGGCGAGCGCCTGTTGCAGACGTTGCCGCGCTTCGGGGTGGGAAGGGCAGCCCGCCCACCACAGGAATTGCACGCGCAGGGCCATGATGTGGTCTCCGATACATTCCCCAACATGGAAAATATAGCACAATGCCCGTTGATGTGCCTAGCGCGTTCGGGGCAAGGCGAGGGCTTCGCCCCCGCGCCCCCCGACGGCGGGCGTTCGACGGCAGCGAACGGTCGCTGCCTGTCCAAGTTCCATGCGTGCTGTGCCGCGTCGAACGCGCAGCGTTCGCGCGGCGGGGTCAAGGGGCGCCAGCCCCTTGCGGGGTGCGGGGCAGCGCCCCGCAAAACAAACACAACACACTCAGCCGGTCGGCACGCCGTCCTCGTCCGCGCCTTGCACCGGCTCGTCCCAGCTCAGCACCACAAAATTCACCGTGCCCGCCGCCACCTGGATACGTTTGCTGATGCGTTCCCCGCCGATGCGCACGCTGATCGTGTACTCGCCTTCCGGCACATCGCCCAGCACGAAATTTTCGCCCCAGGCCGGATCCGGCACCACCTGCCAGCCCGCGCGTTGATCTGGCTCTTTCTGCGGCTGGATG
>CAZZNC010000111.1:0-2257 GCA_964655405.1 uncultured Anaerolineaceae bacterium
TCTTGTCCAGGGCACTCAAATAATCCTCGAAACGGCGGGGTAACCGCACAATCGGACACGCTTCCTCGATTTTCGTGACCGCGCGCAGCCCGTAAGAAGGCGCTAAAGCGGGCAAACGAGACAAGGTGAGCGAATTTTGCGGCACATTACACAAACGCACCTCGTCGTAAGCGTCCGCATGAGTAGCCAGCCAGCCGAGCAGCGCCTCGTAAACGGCTTCTTCTGCGCCGCGCCGCGCGATGATGTCCAAATAGTCGGTCACGTCCACGCATCCCACCGTGCGCATCACGCGCCGCCCCTCTGCCGTGTGGACGAACCAGGGGGCAATGCCAAGCCAACGCCCATCGTCGTCTTGCAACACCAACACCCGCAGTTCACCGGGGTGATAAACTTGCCACCATGTGGCTTGCCATAGGCAGGTGAGGAAAATATCATTGGCGGCACTGTCGTGCAACAATTCACGCCACGCCGGACGATGCGCGTCAAACACGGAGGCGTCCGTATAAAGTGTAATCTCCACGATGCAACCTCCTCTAGTCAGCGGCTAAGCACAATCCCCATCCCAATTATACCGACGGCACAAGCCCTATTCCCACCCCGAATCCTCTTAGGCCGAAATCTCTTTCTACACGGACAGAACGTTGAGCGCGCGTGTGCTACAATCAGAGTGAATCTTGTTACAACACGCTCACAGAGGAAACGATGCGACGCACGATAACATTCATCAGCTTGCTTGGCGCGCTGTGGCTGAGCGCGTGCGGCGGTCGGCAAACCGCCACCGCCCCCACCGCTACGCCTGTCCCAAGCCCCACGCCCGCCCCGCGCACATTGGTTATCTGGCATCCTTTCAGCGGGGCAGAAGAACAAACGTTGGAACAATGGCGGCTCAATTTCGAAGCGCAAAATCCGCGCGTTGACGTGCAACTGCACGCCTATCCCGCCGCCGAGTTGTTCGACGCTTTCGCAGCCGCCGTCCAGTCCGGCGCCGGACCGGATATACTGCTGGGGCCGGCAACATGGAGCGGCACACTGGCCGAACGGGGATGGTTGGCGCCCGTGCCCTGGAACACCTACGACGCACTGACCAATTTCATCTTGCAACCGCTCTCGTATGCGGCCAGATGGAACGACGACACTTTCGGAGTGCCCTTCAGCGTGGAAGTGGGCACGCTGTACTACAATCGCGCGTTGCTCCACACACCGCCCGACACATACACAGAGCTGCTAGAACAAGCGCGCACCGTTGGGCTGCTCGTCGTCCCGACTTTTGCAGCCACCTCCGGCCTATATTTCACCGACGGCGGGCCGGAAACACTCGGCGGCGACTGGCTCACGCGCGCGGGCGCCGAAGCCTACTTGGAAGGCGTACAGCAGCTCAGCGAGCAAGCAGGCGTCACGTTCGGAGATGACTGGGCGCGCTTCACGGCAGGCGAAGCCGGCTTGTTGTTGGCTTCCTCGGACGACTACCCGGCTTTGAGCGCCGCGCTGGGCAACGATCTCGGCGTAGCGTCGCCCCCTATGTTCATGCCGCATCCCTGGCGCGCGCTGGCCCGCAGCGTCGTTGCCATGCAGAGCATCAACGCCACTTCTGCCGCGCAGGAAACCAGCGATCTTTTTTGGCGCTATATGCTGACAGCGGACGCCCAAACGCTTTGGTTCGAACGCACCGGCCACACGCCGATAAACGTCACAGGGCTGCCCATGCCGCTTTACGCCGCTTGGCAGCGCACACTCGACGACGCCATCACCCCGCCGCCGACGTTGGAAACCGCCGAAGCGACGTTGCCCGCGTTGGACGCAGCGGTGCAAGCGGTTTCGCTGGAAGGTGCGTCGGTGGCTGACGCTGCCGAAGCACTCATGGCCGCGCAACCGAAGCGTTGAAGCCCAATTTTCGCTCTTGTCAGCGCCGCGCCCCGTTGCTATAATGCCAAGCGTCAAAGGCCACCCTAGCTCAATCGGCAGAGCAAACGCTTCGTAAGCGTTAGGTTAAGGGTTCGACTCCCTTGGGTGGCTCACCCCTCACCATGTCCCAAACGGTCGTGTGAGGGTTTTTCTTTGTCTAGCGTGCGAGGTGCTGCCTATGCCTGCCCCCTTGAACAGTCTAGCGCCCGTCGTGACCATTGGCGTAGCGGGAGGCACAGGCTCCGGCAAGACCACCGTTTCCAATGCCATCCTGGAGCGCGTCGGCACGGAACACATCGCCTATTTGGCGCACGATTCCTACTACAAGGACATTGGCGACATTCCCCGCTCGCAC
>CAZZNC010000111.1:2267-7524 GCA_964655405.1 uncultured Anaerolineaceae bacterium
TTCTCCTTCTCCTCTTACCGTTCCTACATCCCCCGCTCGCACACCATCGTGATCAACTTCGACCACCCCGACGCCCTGGAAACCGAGCTATTGATCCGGCACATCCAACAGCTCAAGCAAGGAAAAGCCGTCAATGTGCCGATCTACGACTTCAAAACCTATCGCCGCACCGACCAGGTGTGCCGTGTCGAACCCCAGCCGATTATCTTGGTGGAAGGCATCCTCATCTTTGCCGAGCCGGAGCTGCGTCGGCTCTTTGATATGCGCATTTTCGTAGACGCCGCCGCCGACCTCCGTTTCATCCGCCGCTTGCAGCGAGACATCACCGAACGGGGCCGCACAGTGGAATCGGTCATCGAGCAATATCTGCAAAGCGTGCGCCCGATGCACCTGGACTTTGTCGAGCCGAGCAAGCGCTATGCCGACGTGATCATCCCAGAAGGCGGGCACAACGTGGTCGCCATCGAAATGGTGGCCGCGCGCATCCGAAACATGCTGGAACACCCCGAACATCGCCGCACCGCGCCCCGTCCTTGAACTCAGAAAGAGTGAAAATTGGACGGATTTTGCCCTTGTCAAGGCTATGGCACTGCGCTATAATTTGAACATCGTTGCGGGCATAGTTCAGCGGTAGAACGTCTCCTTGCCAAGGAGAAGGTCACGGGTTCGAATCCCGTTGCCCGCTCACTAAAACGCACTCGACCATCGAGTGCGTTTTTTGTATTCCTCCCTGCCCGCGCTCGCGCCGACGATCTACCGTTGACGCAGCCCCCCACATCCTGCTATGATTACGCACGTAACTTCACACCCACCAAAGACGGTGAAGGAGAGGAGTACACGAGCGCGGCGCTGAAAGAGAGCGCAGGCCACCGGCTGAGAGTCTGCGCAGCAAGCCACTCGTGGAAGGTCGCTCCGGAGTCGGCACGCAGAAGGCCCGCGCGGGCTGCGTAAGCGTGCACGGGCACGCCCGTTAGCGCGTTTTGAGGGTCTGGCGCACACGCGGGGCAACATATCCCGTCGGCCAGGAACTAAGGTGGTACCGCGAAAAGCCGCGCCTTTTCGTCCTTAGCAAGGGCGAAGGGGCGTTTTTGTTTGGGGGTGAAAAACCATGACCGACCCGAACGACACCGCGCGTTTTTACGACGCGATAGCCGACGATTATCATTTCTGGTATCGAGACTGGGACGCACAAATCGAGCGCGAAGGGTTGAACTTGCGCCGCCTGTTGCGTCCGCACAACGTGCAAAACGTGCTGGACGCTTCTTGCGGCCCGGGCACGCAAGCCGTCGCGCTGGCACGGCTGGGCTACACCGTCACCGCCGCCGACCCCAGCGGAGGCATTCTCCAGCGCGCCCGCCAAAATGCCGCCGAGTACGATGTGGCCGACCGCATTACGTTCGTCCAATCGGACTTCCAACATCTGCTCGACCACGTGCAAGGCCCGTTCGACGCCGTGCTGACCAAAGGCAACGCCCTGCCCCACCTGCTCCAAGACGCGCAAATCGAAGAGGCGCTCTTGGTCTTCTACGAACTGCTGCGCCCGGGCGGGTTGGTGCTCGTCGGTATGCGCGACTTCGAGACGTTGATGGAAGACCGCCCGCGTCTGTGGCCGGGCCGTGTCCACGACGAGCCAGAGGAGCAGATCATCACCTTTGACATTTGGGACTGGGACGACGGCCCGCCCATCACCGTCACGGTGAACACCTTCATCGTGCGCGGCCAGGGCGAAGACTACCGCGTCACCAAACGTCCGGTCGTCTTCCGCGCGCTGACCGCCGACGAAGTCGCCGTCGTCATGTCGGAAGTCGGCTTCGAAAACTTCCAGGCCCAGCGCGACCGCTGGGAACTGATCCTGACCGCAAACAAGCCCGCATAGCGTCCAACACGGAAAAGCGAGGGAGCATCCTATGACGCAGGAAACCGCAACACCGCAGACGGCAGCCCAAGCCGCCCCCGATGCCATGCCCAAAACGTTCGACTTCCAAGAAGCCGAAGAGCGCCTTTATGACTGGTGGAACGAAAACGGCTGGTTCAAGCCGGAAGTACATCCGGACGCCGATCCGTTCGTGATCAGCATCCCGCCGCCCAACGTCACCGGCGCGCTGCACAACGGGCACGCCATGTTCGTCAGCCTGGAAGACCTGATGATCCGCTACGAGCGGATGCGCGGCAAAGCGGCGCTCTGGGTGCCCGGGACGGACCACGCGGGCATTGCCACGCAGTTGCTGGTGGAGCGCATGTTGGAAGCCGAAGGCACCAGCCGCAAGGAGATCGGGCGCGAGGAGTTCTTGCGGCGCGTGTGGCAATGGAAACGGGAAAAAGGCGGGCGCATCGTGGAGCAGCTCCGCCGCCTGGGGGCCAGTTGTGACTGGACGCGCGAGCGCTTCACGCTGGACGAGGGACTTTCCCGTGCCGTGCGCGAAGCCTTCGTCACGCTTTGGGAACAGGGGCTGATCTATCGCGGCCCGCGCTTGATCAACTGGTCGCCCGGGCTGCAAACCGCCGTCAGCGATCTGGAAGTGGAGCGCGTGGAAGAACAAGGCCACATGTACTACTTCCGCTATCCGGTGGAAGGCGGCGGCCATGTTCCCGTTGCCACCACGCGACCGGAAACCATCCTGGGCGATACGGCGGTGGCCGTGCACCCCGAGGACGAGCGTTACAAGCATCTGATCGGCAAGCGCTGCCTGGTGCCCATGCTCAACCGCCCCATTCCCATCATTGCGGACGAGTACGTCGACCGCGAGTTCGGCACAGGCGCGCTCAAGATCACGCCCGGGCACGACCCGAACGACTACGCCATCGGCCAACGCCACAACCTGCCCGTGATCAACATTCTGAACCCTAACGCCACGCTCAACGAGCACGCCGGCCCGTATGCGGGACTAGACCGCTTCGAGGCCCGCGAAAAGCTCTGGGCGGATATGGAAGCAGCGGGGTTGGTGATCCGCGTTGAGCCGCACACGCACGTTGTGCCGCGCTCGCAACGCGGCGGCGAGGTGATCGAACCGCTCATCAGCACACAGTGGTTCGTCAAGATCAAGCCGCTGGCGGAAAAAGCTATCGCCGCCGTGCGCGAAGGACGCATCACGATCATTCCAGAACACTTCGAGCGCGTCTACTTCAATTGGCTGGAAAACATCGAGGACTGGTGCATCAGCCGCCAACTGTGGTGGGGGCATCAGATCCCCGCCTGGCATTGCGTCGATTGCGGCGAGATCACCGTCGAGCGCCAAGACCCGACCGTCTGCGCCCATTGCAGCAGCACCAACATCGAACGCGATCCGGACGTGCTAGATACATGGTTCAGCTCCGGCCTGTGGCCCTTTAGCACGCTCGGTTGGCCGGAAGACACGCCCGACTTGCGCCGCTACTACCCCACCGACGTGATGGAAACCGGTTACGACATTCTCTTTTTCTGGGTGGCGCGCATGATCATGCTCGGCATCTGGTTTACGGACAAAGAACCGTTCCACACCGTTTATTTGCATGGGCTGGTGCGCGACGAGCACGGCAAGAAGATGAGCAAGACCACAGGCAACGTAATCGATCCGCTGATCATTGTGGACAAGTACGGGGCGGACGCACTGCGCTTCACCTTGCTGACGGGCAGCTCCCCGGGCAGCGATATGAACCTTTCAGAAAGCCGCATCGAATACAGCCGCAACTTCGGCAACAAGCTGTGGCAGATGGCGCGCTTTACGCTGCAAAACCTGGGCGACTACACTCCGCGCCCCGAACCCGTCTGGGAGGCGCTCGACCTGCCCAGCCGCTGGGTGCTCAGCCGCCTAAACACGCTGGTGAGCAACATGCAGCGCCTTTTCGACACCTACCAATACGGCGAAGCGGGCCGCCAGGTGTTGGACTTCCTTTGGGGCGAATTTGCGGACTGGTACATCGAGATCAGCAAAGCCGCGCTTTACGGCGACGACCAGGCCGCGCGCGAACACACGCTCGACGTGCTGGTCTACGTGTTGGATCGGGCGTTGCGCTTGTTGCATCCGTACATCCCCTACATCACCGAGGAAATTTGGCGTTACATGCCCACCGACGAAAGACCGCTGATGTTGGCCGCCTGGTCGCAGGCCAACCCCGTCCATGTGGACAGGGACGCCGAGGCCGCCTTCGCCATCCTGATGGAGCTGGTGCGCGGGGTGCGCAACACGCGCGCCGAGTACAAAGTCGAACCGGCGCGGCGCATCGGCGCGGTGGTGGACGCCGGCTCGCACGTCGAATTGATCGAGGCGCACCGCGCCATCTTCGCGCGGCTGTGCAACGTGGATCGCATCACGCTTTTGGGCGCGGACGAAGCGCCGCCGGAAAACGCCGCCACCGTCGTCGCCGCGGATGTGACGCTCTATCTGCCGCTGGCGGACATGATCGACCTGGCGGCGGAGCGCGCCCGTTTGGAAAAAGAACTCGCCAACCTGGAACAGCAGATCGCGCGGGCCGAAAAGCTGTTGCAAAACGAAAACTTCGTCAGCAAAGCCAAGCCGGAAGTGGTGCAACGCGAGCGGGACAAACTCGCCAAGCTGACCGCCAGCCGTCAGGCGCTGCAAGAGCGCTTGGCCGCGCTGGACGCCTGAAAAAGCATACGGGGGAGGCTGAACGCCCTCCCCCGTATGGTCTCGTATGCCGCGCGCTCAACCTGCGCCGCCGCCCTGTTCCTTTTGCGCGTGCATCTTGCGGTAGAGCTTGCGCCCAAGCAGGCGCGCCGCTTCCTTCACCTGTGGATCGCTTTCGCTGCGGTAAAGTTCCTCCAGCGGGCCAAAGGCTTCCACCGCCTCCAAAAGCTCCAACTCGTGGATCGATTTCAGCCGTACCTCTGCACTTTTGTCCTTCAGCCGAGCGATATGGAAAGCGATCACCCGTTCGATGGCTGACGGCATGGTCTCTCTCTCCTCACTGTCGCTAGATGGAACGGCACCCGTCTCACAGCTTCCCGTCTAATCGTGCAACAGCGCGTCCAGACGCGCCAGCACGTCTCGCAACACGTCCGCAGGCACACGCATGATGAATTTTACCCGCCGCGCCTGCCAGTCCAAACTGCACACATGGTCGGCCAACACCACGCCGGTAATCACACCGTCGGCAGGCAAAGCAACCTCAAAGGGGTACCCTTTCTGCTGGTTGGTGATTGGGCAACATAGAGCCACCCCCACTTTGCCGTTGTAACCGGACGGGGAAAGCACCAGCGCGGGACGGTGTCCGGCTTGTTCCCTGCCTGCTTGTGGGTCAAACGAAAGCCAGACAATGT
>CAZZNC010000112.1:0-7513 GCA_964655405.1 uncultured Anaerolineaceae bacterium
CCGCGATGCACCCAAGAAGCATGTTCCCGAATATTCGCCATTTCAAACATATAGGGATTCAGTCCCGCCCGTGCGCAAGCGTTGCGGAACGTCTTTTCGTGCATGTGCGGAGAACACGAGGCCACCACCACATGCGTCAAATTATATTCCTTGATGTCCGCCTCGATCTGTTCTTGTCCGGTGCTGGCACACATGAACTTTTCATCGCGCGCCACCACCACGTTCGGCAGATCAAGTGCCCATTCAGCCACATGTTCCACGTCCACCGTACCGGCGATGTTGGTTCCGCAGTGGCAAACGTACACCCCTACTTTCGGCTCGCTCATCGTTTCCTCCCTATTCCGGCATGGTGGGCAGCGGTAACGCCCCCTTCGGACGGCGCGCCGGTTTGCGGCGCGGCGGCGGCACGTCGCGGATTTTGTCAATCACCGATTTGGCGTCCACGAATTCCTGCCCAAAGCCCAATTCACGCGGCGCAAGACCCAACGCCAACCCCATCAACTGGGTGAAAAAGAGCACCGGCACGTGATAGTCCGTTTCAAAGAAACCGTTGGCGTGTTCCTGATAAACGTCCAAATTAAGCTGGCACATCGGGCACAACGTCACGATGGCATCCGCGCCGCTTTCTGCTGCGCTGCGCACAATTTTGTGGATCATGCCCAGCGCCGTTTCTTCGCTGATTTGCGTCATGTGGCCGCCACAACAGAAAGTCTTCAGCGAGAAGGGCACGGCTTTGGCTCCCAAAGCCTCGATCAGACGATCCATCGCGGTGGGCTGCTCGCTGTTTTCAAATTGCGCATCCGGCCTGGCTACCAAACATCCGTAGTACGCCGCCAGCTTCAGCCCATACAGAGGGCGTTTGACCTGTGCGCCGATTTTCTCCAGCCCTATATCGTTAATCACCATTTCCAACAGGTGACGCACACGCACCGTTCCGGCGTCGTAGTGCAATTGCCCTGCTTCCAGGGCCTGGTTAACCTGCTCACCCAACTGGTGATACAACTTCATGTTCTTGTCGGTCTTGTGCAAATTGAGAAAACAGGCGCTGCACGGCACAACCAACTGCTTAGCGCCGGTTTGCTCGGCCAACGCCAAGTTGCGCGCCACCAACGCATAGGCGGGCAAACGATTGACCGAAAAATACTCGGTTGCGCCACAGCAATTCCAATCGTCCAGCTCCTCCAACCCAAACCCCAACGCCCGCGCGACAGCTTGCGTGGAAACCTCGTAAGCATGGTTGCCGTGTTGAAGCGAACACCCCGGGTAGTACGAGTAGGTCTGCTGTCCGTTCGTGCTCATAGCAGCTGCTCCTCTGCGGCAATGTGCTTGGCCGCGTCCAAAATGGCCCGCAATTGGTCCACGTTGCGGATAGACTTAGGCCGCAGCGCCAAACGTCCGCGCCGCATCATCCCCATGCCCATCATGCCCAGCTTGACCATGTTTTGCGGATGGTGGAAAAGGTGATAGCGTGTCGCCAAACCAAGCTCGAAGCTGCGCCCTCGCTCCTCCACGAAGCCAATGAACGTTTCAGAAAATTTGGCGGCGTGTGGGTGCTCATAGCGCTCGCCTTGGATCGCCATCTCCTTGAGCGTATACATCAAATCGGTGATTGGAATCTGCTGCGGACAGCGCGTAGTACAGGCGTAGCACGACACGCAGAACCAGGGAGTGTTGCTGCTGAGCACGTCGTCTTCCATGCCGGCCATGATCATGGCGAAAAGCGCACGCGGCGTGTGGTCCATATCTGCTCCGGACGGGCACGAACCACCGCACGTGCCGCATTGCAGACATTCGCCCAACAACTCACCACCTGGCGTAGCCCGCACGACGCGCTCATAAAAGCCGTTGTGGGACTGCAAGGCCTTCAAGGGAGCATCCCTCCTCGAAATTTCCGGGCGGCCAACAAACACAAAACCCCACTCAATGCCCCGCTCCAAACTGTCGCGGGGCATTTGCGAGGTTGTGGCGTCCGCCGGCCAAACACCCGGCACGGACGATATAGAAAACGCACTAAAATATATTGACCTCTTCGGTTCATGGCGACCGCAGCTCATCTCTCAGCTACTTGAACGCCGTTTGTGATGACTGTCACAATCAGTATCCAGTATAACGAGACATGTTGCAGAAAGTCCATGCGCCGAACAGACTACTTTGGGGCGGGGAATGGTGCACTTGTACTAGCAAACGCCCACGTGGAGGAAGAATAAAAGGCTTAGGCGATCTCGTCGTGATGTACCAAACCGTGCGCCACACTGTACATCGCCACTTGCAGGCGGTTGTTGAGCTTGAGCTTTTGATAGATGCGGCAAAGATGGTTGCGCACGGTGTGTTCGGAAATCTGCAACTGGGCACCAATGCCCTTGTTGCTCAATCCGCGCGCCACCAACGCCAACACCTCGCTTTCGCGCGGGGTCAGCTTGGGGTCAGGGGTGGCACGCAAGCACAGCGTACAATTGCACGCTCGCAAACGGTTAACCAGCACCTGCATCGTCTTGGGAGAAAAGGCCGCTTCTCCGGCCACCAGGCCACGCAAATAAGCAAAAAGCTCGTCCGGCGTGATGCTCTTTTCCAAATACCCGTCTGCTCCGGCCAACACACACGCCAACAGCTCATCCGAAGCAATTTCTGGCGTCAACACGACCAAGTGCATTTCGGGGAATTCGCGCTTGAAGTCGCGCATACGGCGGGGAAAAGGGCGCTCCAATAAATCCGCGTCCAAAAGCAACAGGCGGGGACGGCACTTGTGGCTGAGTTCCACTGCCGCGTCCCAGTCATGCGCCTCCCCCACCACGGCGATATCCGATTGTGATTCCAACAAACGCGCGATGCCGCAGCAAAACAACACGTTTGCATCAACGATCAACACACCGATAGGCCCTGCCAACCGACTCATGTTCGCCCACCCGGTACACCTTGACCATCAACGGAGCGGAACGTCGCAGCTCGCCATGAGCATATCGACCCACGACACACGGTACCAACATTCCCAGTATATAACGATTTCGGCCTTTTTGTGATCGAATTCACAAATGCGAACGCAAAAAACGTTCCGCGCGAGGTTGCCGCCCCTTCACAGTAGCGGGGCAGCGGGGCAAGTCAGCGCAAACCGTGCCAGCAAGGCCGCTCCCTACGGTTTGCGACCCAACCAGTGCTCAGCATAAAGTGCCCATTCCAGCGAGTCGGTGGTTTTGTATTCCAACAACCCCACACCCACGATCAGCGAGCGCCGCTCACCGGCGCGCCGAATGCCGTCATGCACGCCCGCTAGCGCCGCCGTCACGTTTTCCACTGCCGGATCGTGTTCCGGCGCTTCTTCATACGTCGGAATAGCGATCACAATCTGCGGCGGGTGTTCCATCTCACCCAAAACCTCCGCGTAGCTTTCCACTTGGTAAGCCACCCAGCGCTGATAGTCTGCCGGATCGTGTAGGCCGCTGGCATGAGCCATCACCACGACTTCGTCCACGCTCAACAAACCCACGCGCTGTTTGTAGTGCAAATCCCACGTCAAATCAGGGTCGCCCGTCGCGCCAATCGGCACATCAGGGTCAGCGGGAATACGATCCGGCGGCACAGTGACCGAAAAGACCGTGTCTTTGCCAATGGCCGCGCGCAGATCGCGCAGCAGCTGCACATACGTCTCGCTGCCGTTGGGGACAGCCACCGCGTTGAGTTGTGCGCCGTCCATGTCCCACTGACGCACGGCCTTTTGCGCCAACGCGACCGCTTCAGCACGTCGATCCGCGTCTGCCACGTCCCCGCCGGTCATGCGCAGCCACACCAGGATCGTCAAATCGGGGTCGGCTTCGCGCAGCACACGCACGAAATCCGCCGCGTATTCCCCTTCCAACAACGTGCCATCCGCGCGCCAGGCGGAAGCTTCCAAATAGACACGGTCAATCTCGTTTTCCCGCAAACGTCGGGCCAATTGCTGCGCAGCTTCGGCGTTGGGCGGGGCCGTCGTCCAAGCGTACTCCAACCACGTGCGGTTGCTGTACGTGGTCACCTCGTCCTGGAAAAGCGGCAGCACAATCTGCGTCAACACAATGAGGAACACCACCACCACGGCCAACGCGCTGCCCCCCCACAACGCCCATTGACCCCAGGGCGGCCCCTGTTCCAAGCGCACATGCCCTCGGCTGGAACGCAAACGCGAACGTCGGTAGAAACGCACAGTTTTTCCCTCCGTCACGATAGGTTACGGCCAGTTTCCGGCGCGTCAGAAACGTTGCCCTCGTCGGAATTTTCGGGGAAGTCGAAATGCGGCACGACAATCGGCACGTCGAGCGCGTCCAACGCCTCAGCCTGCACGTCCCACATACGCGCCTGGTTTTCCGGCGTGTCGTGGTCATAGCCCAACAGGTGCAGCGTGCCGTGTACCACGTTGAGGATCAGCTCGTCGCGCCAGTCGTGCCCGTCTTCGGCAGCTTGGCGCTGGATGTAGGGCAGCGAAACGATCAGGTCACCCAGATAGTTGGCGTGCTCGCCCTCCCCTTCCGGCAAAGGCACAGGGTCGGCAGGAAACGACAGAACGCCCGTAGGCCGATCCACGCCGCGAAAGTCGCGGTTGAGCTGTTGGATCTCCGCGTCGTCCGTCACCACCAGGCTCAAGCCAGCCGCCGGCGCCGCCTGATGCCGTCGCAACACCCATGACACCGCCCGCCGCACTCGTTCCAGCGGCAGCGTGGCGCCAGTTTGCACGTGAAGTTGTACATGAATGGCATACGTGCTCATGCGGATTTCTCGGCCTCGGTTTGGGGGGCTTCGACTTCAGCAGGCGGCGGCGTGCCGTCGCGCTGGGTCTCTGGTGTCGGTTGCACCACTGACAGCGGCGCTTTCTTGGGCTGGGGCGGGCGCGCTTTTTCGCCCACAGGCGCCAGCTCGCGCGTCTTGCGCGCGTCCGAAACGGAGGCCGCCTTGCCGTCCTGAGGTTGCGGCGGCGCGCTCGGTATGGACTGCTCAGCGGGCGCGGACTGCGGCGGCGCTTCTCGTTCCGGTGCGTTGGGGTAGACGATGCGCGGATGGAAAATGCCTTGCAGTGCGGTGATGAACGTATCCCGCAACATGCGCAAATCGTTAAGCGTCAAATTGCTCTCGTCCAATTGTCTGCCTTCCAAACGCATCTTGAAAATGTAGTCCACCGCCTCGGCGATGTCCTCTTTGCTTTGTGGACGACGCGCGCGCACGCTGCTTTCGCACCCGTCTGCCAACATCAAGATCGCCGTTTCGCGAGACTGCGGACGCGGCCCGGGATACGTAAAATCCTCGATGCGCACGGTTTGGCCGGTCTGTTCGGCGCGCTCTAACGCCTTGCGATAGAAGTACATCACCTGGGTTGTGCCGTGGTGCTCCAAGATGAAGTCCCGCACGCGGCTCGGCAAACGATAGCGCCGCGCCAAGCGCTCGCCTTCGGTCACGTGTCCCAAGATGATCTTGGCGCTTTGCCAGGGATCGTCCAGGATGTCATGCGGGTTGGCACCGTCGGCCTGGTTTTCTACGAAAAAGTGCGGATTGAGGATTTTTCCCACGTCATGATACATCGCCGCCACGCGCACCAATGTTCCGTTGGCTCCGATGCGCTGTGCCCCCAGTTCGGCCAAGTTCGCCACCTGCAAACTGTGCTGATACGTGCCCGGGGCTTCACGGAGCAGGCGTTGCAGCAAAGGGTGGTTGGGTTGTTGCAGCTCCACCAATTTGAGCGTTGTGGGGATGTTGAACACGTTGCTGAGGATATACAACCCCACCAACGCCACGCCCGCCGAAAGTACCCCGTTCGCCAGAGCGCCCAACATCTGCGCTGCCACCACCATCGAGGGGGGCGCGTCGTCCAGCCCCAACGCGAAGAACACGGCCACCAAAACACCGGTGGCGCTCACCAACCCGCCCGCGCGAAAATAAGCGTTCAGCCGCTCGGTGTGCCCCAGGCTCAACACGCCCGCCGTGCCGCCCAGCATGATCAGCGCGGTGAATTCCAGCGAGCGTCCCACCACAAAGCCCGCTGTCAGCGCCAGCAAGGTCACCATCAAAATTGCCAGGTGCGGCCCCGCCAGCGTCATGACCAAAAAAGCCAACGCCGCCGCCGGATAGTAATACGGTTGGGCGCGATTGTTGGCGTTGATCAAGCGTGAACCCAACAAGAACAACAAAAACAGCACTGCCAGCAACACAAGGAACGACGGATCAGCGTAAATCTTGGGATGAAAGGTGCGAATGTACGCGCCCGCCATCAATGCCACCAACATCATCAGCACCACGCCGCCCAACAAGCGCTCGACCTTGCGCTGTGTGCCTTGCAACAGCCCGAACTGTTCCAACGCTTCGATGTGCGCTGCGGTGGCGATCTCACCAGCGCGGATGATCATCTGCCCTTTGGCAAAGGTGCGCACCTCGGTTGGCACACGGGACGCCGCTTCCAGTTGCGCCCGATGGGTCAGCTCCTCGTTGTAAAAAGCGTTCACGCGCAACAGATCGTCCACAATGTCCGTGATGATCTGCACTTCACTTTCGCTGAAATTGGAACTGATGCGGTTGCGCAAATCGTCCCGTTCGGCTTGCAGCGTGTCTTCGCGCACCTCGTCGCTCATCACGCGCTCCAAAAGCCGCATCACTTGCTCGTCAATGCGCTGCCAGACGGTCTCGTCCTGGATGGTGACCAGCGCGTCGATCACTTCGTCGCTCAAATTCAGCTCGGTGATGGCGCGCAAGTCGGCTTTCTTCTGCTCCGGCGTGGCGAAGTCGTCGTGCAACACATTTTCGATGTAGTCCAAAATCTGCCGCGCCAATTGCAGTTGCGCGCTTTTTACGTTCGGATCGGGCGGATCGTAGATCGGGCGCACGCGCGCCATTTCAGCCTCGCGCTTGGCCTGGGTCAGCACTTCGCTCTCATACTTGAGGCTGCGCGGCGCCAGCAGATCGCGCGGGGCCACATCGCCGACCTTCAGCTCCACTTTGCTGCGGGAAGGCATCAACACGTCGGAAGAAATGATCAACGCCCCGCTGAGCACAAAGGTCACGAAAAGCAGCACGTAGACGCCACGCTGCAAGCCGCGCGTGAACGCCCCGGGTGGTTTCCCGATCAAACGACTGGCGGATACCATCGCCGCCCCCTGCCATTCGGCTAACCGCGAGCGCGTGCCCGCGCCCCCGACTTCGGATTCCGGCAAGCGCACTAACTGAGCAACTCGCGCACAATGCTATTGACCAATTTGCCGTCCGCTTGGCCTTTCACGCGCGGCATGATCGCCTTCATCACGCGCCCCATGTCCTTCGGGGTGGTGGCGCCCACTTCTGCGATCACCTCACGCACAAGCCGTTCCACGTCCTCGCGGCTCATCTGCTGCGGCAAATACGCCTCAATCACCGAAAGCTCGTAACGTTCCTGAGCCGCCAAATCCTCGCGTCCGGCCTTTTCCATCTCCGCGATGGCTTCACGGCGCTTTTTAGCCTCGGTCATCAAGATCGCCAGCGCATCCTGCTCGGAAAGCTCTTTTCGCTGATCGACTTCCACCTGCTT
>CAZZNC010000113.1:0-7481 GCA_964655405.1 uncultured Anaerolineaceae bacterium
GTCGTGGCGATGGGCTTAACCTTCATTGCTTTCGAAGGGTACGAAATCATCGCGCAGTCCGGCGAGGAAGTGATCAACCCCAAGCGTAACATCCCGCGCGCCATCTTCACCGCCATCATCATCGTGGTGATCATCTATATTGCGGTGGCGCTCGTGGCGTTGGGGGCTGTCGTAGCTCCGGCGGGCCTGTCTCCGTATGAGTTCCTGGGCGCGCAAAAGGAAACGGCCATCGTGGAGGCGGCGCGCCAGTTCATGCCGGCGGGCAAGGTGTTGTTGCTCATCAGCGGCCTTGCTTCCACCATGTCCGCGCTCAATGCAACGACATATTCGTCTTCGCGCGTGTCTTTTGCGATGGGACGGGACTACAATCTGCCCAATCTCTTTGCGGCTATTCATCCCGTCCGCCATACGCCGTATTGGGCGATCATTTTTTCCGGCGGGCTGATGACGCTGATGGCCTGGGCGTTGCCTATCGAGGATGTGGCCGCCGCTGCGGATATTATGTTCCTGTTGCTCTTCTTGCAGGTCAACATCGCGGTGATGACGTTGCGCCAGCAAATGCCGGATATGGAACGCGGTTTTGTCATTCCCTGGTTCCCCATCGTGCCTGTGATCGGCTTGCTGACCAATTTCGGCTTGGCTGTCTATCTTTTCACCTTCAGCCCCCAAGCGTGGTATGTGGCCGTGTTGTGGCTGGTGATCGGTGCGCTGGCGTATTACACGTACTTTTCGCGCAAGGAAGCGTTGGAAAAGCCCAGCGACATTTTGCACGAAGAGGTGCTCGTTTCGCGTAAATTCTCGGTGCTCGTGCCGGTTTCTACCGCCGAGCAGGCCGAAAAACTTGGGCGCATCGGCGCGATGATCGCGGGACAGCAGAACGGCGAAGTCTTTGCGCTCTATGTGGCGACCGTGCCCCCGCAACTTTCGCTAGCCGACGGGCGCATCTTCCTCAAGGAAGGACGCGCCCACCTGGAAAAAGTGATCCAAGTGGCGAAAGAACGTGACGTGCCGGTGCACACCATGATTCGATTGGGGCGCAATGTGGCGCAAGCTGTGCGCAAAACGGCCCTCGAAAACGCCAGCGATATGATCGTGTTGGGGTGGCCGGGCAGCACCAATTCCGCCGGACGGGTTTTCGGCAGCGTGATCGATCCCATCGTGGACAATCCGCCCACCGACATCGCGGTCGTGCGCTTCCGCCACGAACGTCCGTTGCGCAGCATCCTCGTGCCGATTTCCGGTGGCCCAAACAGCCGCCGTGCGGTTGATCTAGCGGTGGCTTTTGCCGAACAGCAACCCGAGGAACTGCAAACGCGCGTTATGCTGTTCGGTGTTGTGCCCACGCATCCACGCCCCAGCGCGCGCGTGCGCGTTCAGAAGACCATCGAGACCTTGGCACGGCAGAGCGATTTTCCGCATTTGGAAACGAAGATCGTGGAACGCGATAACATCGTGGACGCGATTCTGAAGGAATCCGAAACCCACAATATGATCGTGATGGGGGCCAGCCAAGAACCTCTCTTCCAAAATATCTTGGTCGGCACCGTGCCGGAACAGGTGGCGCGGCGGGCCGGTGCGACTGTCGTCATGGTCAAGCGGCGCAGCAGCCCCGTGCATCGCTTCTTGCGCCAAACTGTGCTCGAACCTTCCACCGGTTCCAGTGTCAAGCGCCCCAACAGCAATGTATCCAACGGCAACGCGCACCCTGAGCCTGCTGCGGCGCCGGACGAGCCTCCGTCCGGCGGATAGATGCGCCATTGTTGCCAAACGCTACAACGCCCTGTGCTCGCAATGCAAGCACAGGGCGTTTTGAGATCAAGCGATGAAAGCATAAAATTATAACTGCGCTCGTACTTCATTTGCCAGCGAGACGGTGAGTTGGTCGGGCATGATGCCGAGTTCGTGTTGTAAATTGTGCGCCAATTGCTCATAGATTTGCAGTGCGTCAGAAGGGTGGTTGATGTCGCGGTAAAGTTCCATCACATCACGGGCCAGGTCTTCTCGGCGGGGAGTGGTGGCTAGCGCGCGCAAGAAGCAGCCCAACGCATCGGGAGTGCGCTCCAAACGCCGGTAGATGCGCCCCAAGCCGATCAACGCCTCGGTGTAGGTGGCGTGCAGCTCGCCGCGCCTGTGTTCGACCCAGGGGTGATTGGATGTGTTCAGGTATTGCCCTCGATAAAGCGCGATGGCGTCGCGATAGAGCGGGATCGCGTCCTCGTCGGCGGCCACAGCTGCGTTTTGGACGGCTTCGACAAACTTCACCACGTCGTAATGCAAATCCAGGTTGGGCGAAATACGGTAGAAACCTGACCAGTAGACGGTCAAGTCGGTGCCGAGAATTTCGCTGATCTTGCGTTTGGTCACATGAAAGACGTTTGTCGCTTCACGGGGACGTAATTTGGGCCAGAACGTGCGGAATATTTCGTCGCGTGTTGTCATCCCTCGGTCAACGAAAAAGTGGAAGAGCATCTTGGGGAGCAAGCCGTCCCAGCGTTCGATGCGCCTGCCATTGACCAGTACCCGCCCCAGCCCCAAGGCGCGCACTTCCAGCACGGTTTGGTCGGTTGTCGTGGCGTAATCCAACAACATTTCGTTCGGTTGCACAGGCAACAGCGCCACTTTGCCCTGAACGTCCTTATGCCGTAACAGCATACGGGGCAATTCGCGGGTTGCCAGCACAATGCGGCTTTCCGGCTTCAGGCGCGCTGTCAGTGTGGCGATGAACGGCACGCGATATTCCGGTTCGGCCAGGTCGTAAGCGTCTATGATGAGCGTAACCGGAGGGCGAGACTGAAGCTCGTGAGCCATTGCAGCAGCGGCTGCCGAAGCGTCGTCTGGCAAAGGGGGGAGTGTGCAGCCGAATTGTGCTTCACACGCTTCTTGCAAGACGGACAAGAAAGCGTGGAAAGGGTGGTCGGCTTTGGGGATGGTGACGAAAATCGGTTGAGTACGGTCGCTTTCTAGGAATGCACCAAGCAGTCCGTGTTGCCCGTAAAAATGCGGGTGCAATATGATCAACGTCATATCGGGGGGCAGGCTCCGCAATTGATCTTGGGCATAACGTAACAGATTCGTTCTAGCCATGAGTCAAACTCCATAGTAAAAGATATTTCCGATGAGGTTTAGTGCTCAATTTGATTGATTGTTGGAGGGACTGTACTGGCTCGCTTTATGCCGTGCATTATACTTGAGCTGAGGCTCTCCCACAAGTTATCGGGGTAAGTAAATGGCGACAGGTAATTTTTCGGATAGCTTGCGTGTTACTCATGTTGTTATGCCACTCGTAGCAAGGTTTGACTAGAGTTTATTGTACAAAAAACAGACATAGGCAAGCTAGCTCGTCTTACGAGTGGCTTCTAGCACGTTGGACAGGTTCTCGACGCGCGTCAAGACGCGCGCCAGTTCGGTCACGTCGCTGATGACGATGGTCAGCTCAAAAGTGGCAATGCCGTTGCGCGCTTTGACGCTTACGTCGGTCACGTTGATGTTCTCGTCGGCAAAGAGCGAGCCGATGTCGCGCATCAGCCCTTCGCGGTCGTAGGCGATGATGCGGATAGGCACCGGATAGGCTTGTTGCGCCGGTTGGGGCGGCCACGAAACTTGGATGATGCGTTCCGGCTCGTTGGTGTTCAGAATGTTTTTGCAGTTGGCACGGTGAATGGTGATGCCGCGTCCGCGTGTGATGAAGCCCACAATCTCGTCCCCATAGGTGGGGTTGCAACAGCGCGCCAGCGTGTTGAGCAAGTCGTCTGCTCCGTCAACGATCATGCCCTGTGCGCTGACGGGTTCTGTTGGGGACGGGCCGGTGGGTTTGAGTTCGTCGTCGCTTTCCGGCGCGTGTTCCAATTGCAACAGGTGGCGGCTGATTTGTGCGCCGGTGATCTCGCCGCGTCCGATAGCCAACAAGAGTTCCTCGGCTTTGCCAAAGCCCAGTTGGGTGGCGATCTCGTCGCGCGGCACGGTGCTTTTGCCCAACTTGCGCAGCTCGCGGTCGAGCACGTCTTTGCCGGCGGTGACGGCGTTTTCGCGCTCACGTTTGCGGAACCACTGTTTGATCTTGTTGCGTGCGCGGGCGGTTTTCACATAGCCTAAGTCGGGGTTGAGCCAGTCCAGGCTGGGGCCGCCTTGCTTGGCGGTTTGAATTTCGACGCGGTCGCCGTTTTTCAGCTTGTAGTCCAGGCTGACCAAGCGCCCGTTGATCTTGGCGCCCCGACAGCGGTGCCCGACTTCGGTGTGCACATAGTAGGCAAAATCTACCGGCGTCGCGCCTTCCGGCAAGTCGATGATGTCCCCTTTGGGCGTGAAAGCGTAAATGCGGTCGGGGCCGAGCTGGTCCATCATGCCCTGGACAAAACGGGTAGCGTCTTGTTCGGCGCCGGTCTCTAGAATTTCTTCCAGCGTGCGGCGCAACAGTTCGAGCCGGCGGTCGAAAGCCTCGTTGACGTGTGTGGTGCGGTTTTCCTTGTAGCGCCAATGGGCCGCCACGCCGTATTCGGACTCTTCGTGCATTTCGTGGGTGCGAATCTGCACTTCCAGCGTTTTGCCCTGGTCATCTATCACGGCAGTATGCAGGCTGCGGTAGGAATTTTCTTTGGGGGAAGAAATGTAGTCGTCGAATTCCCCGGGGATGGCGTGAAAAATGTTGTGGATGATGCCCAGCGCTTGGTAGCATTGCGGCACCGTATCCACGATGACCCGAATGGCCCGCACGTCGTAAATCTGCTCGATGGGCAGATTCTTGCGCTCCATCTTGCGGTAGATGCTGTAGATGTGTTTGGGGCGGGCGGTGATTTCGGCTTTCAGCCCCTCGCGGGCAAAATGGTCGGCGATGAAGGCTTGCAAATGGCGCAAATCGGCTTCCCGGTCGGAGCGGCGTTCGTTGAGTTGGGAGGCGAGCGCGTGGTATCTTTCCGGCTGCAAATAGCGGAAGGACAAGTCTTCCAATTGCCACTTGAATTGCCAGATGCCCAAACGGTTGGCGAGCGGGGCGTAAATTTCGAACGTCTCTTTGGCGATGCGGCGGCGTTTGTGTTCTGGCATGTGTTCCAGTGTGCGCATATTGTGGAGCCGGTCGGCCAGCTTGATCAGCAGCACGCGCAAATCCGCGCCCATCGCCAAGAACATCTTGCGCAGATATTCCATGTTGCGGTCGTGGCGGTCGTGGGTGCGACCGTTGTTTCCTGCGGGGTGTACATCGTCGGCCAGTTGCTTGAGCTTGGTCACGCCGTCCACCAGCTCCGCGATCTTGGGGCCGAATTCGGCTTCCAGGTCTTCACGGGTGACGGTGGTGTCTTCGACGGTGTCGTGCAGCAATGCCGCCGCAATGGTCGTGGCGTCCAGCCCCATATCCGCCAGGATTTGGGCGACGGCGACGCAATGGGTGATGTACGGTTCGCCGGATTTGCGGAACTGGCCTTCGTGCGCCTCGCTAGCGCGGTGAAACGCGCGCTGGATCAAGCGGCTTTCGTCTGAGGAAAGATGCGGCAATGCGGCCAGTACACCTTCAATGGAGATGGGTGACGCCATGACCCGCTTCCTTTGCCCCCCCGATCCGCGTAGCTAAACGAACAGCCGGAAGCGCCTCGACGAGGTCTTCCAGCTTCGACGGAGACTCCCGAAATTTATTAAGAGAAGCCAGGCCGAACTATAAGCACAACCGGCACGGCGCTTCTATACTCTAGGGTATAAGGGGACGGGAAGGTTGTCAACCCAGGAAGGTGAGAAAAAAGGAGCATGTGTGCTTTTTGACAAGAAAATCAAGAAAATGGAGAAAGAAAAAAGAGTGGAATGTCCGTTGAGGAGCGGAAACGCACGCAGCCTACAAGTCTGCAATGATTTCTTGGTACATTCGGCGCGTGTGGTTATATAATCTGTGGGTGCTTTGTGCAGCCAATGCTATGGAAGGAACGAGGAGAGACTTGTGAGCACTGCAAGAGCAAAATATGCAACGACGACGACAACGGCCACGTTGCTTGGGGACAAAGTTCGTATGATCGCGGTAGTGGTGGCGATCCTGGGGATTTTCGTAGCCGGTTACATGGCTTGGGCAGAGGCGACCGGCAACGAAACCGTGTGTGCAGACACCGGCAGCATTGATTGCGCCGCTGTGCAAGAAAGCGTGTACGCGGTGACCTGGGGTATTCCGGTCGCGTGGCTGGGCTTGTTCGGCTATGTGGCGATTTTGGCGGTGTTGTTGCTGGAAGACCAAATCGCGTTTCTGGCGGCGTATGGGCGCTCGCTGGTGGTGGCAATGGCGCTTTTCGGCGTGATGTTCCAAACGTATTTGACGTATATCGAGGCGAACGTGCTGGAAAGATGGTGTCAGTGGTGCGTGGCTTCGTATGTGTTGATTACAGCGCTTTTTGTGTTGGGGGCATACCGGTTGTACCTTTTCTTGCAGCCCCTGCGCCGCTGAGCGGCACGCTGTGCCGAAATGAAAACGGGCGAGGAGCAATCCCCGCCCGTTTGTTTTTTGCGTTTATTGGTTGGGAACGTGCTCTTGCAACGTGCGCGCAAAAATCTCTTCGCGGTCGGTGCGGCGGGACTTTTTCTTGCGGCGCTTGGCCTTGCTGGTGCGGCGGGGAAGCTCCATGCCGGACTTTTCCATCGCCTGCCGCAGCGCCAATTCCATCGCCGTTGGCATGTCTTCGTCGTCATCGTCTTCAATCTGCATCATGGCGCTGGGCGTTTCCAACGCGCGCACGCTGAGGTCAATTTGCTTTTTGCGGCGGTTGATGCCGATGATCTTGACTTGGATTTCGTCGCCCACGCTGACCACGTCGGCGGGGTCGCTCACATAGCCGTTGGTCAGCTCAGAAACGTGTACCAAGCCGGGGCGTTCTGCGCCGATGTCTACGAAAGCGCCGAATTTCTCCAAGCGCACTACTTTGCCGGTGTAGGTTTGCCCTTCGGCAACTTGCCCCCAGCTCACATCCGGCATTTCCAGCATGGTCAAGTTGATACGGCCCCGTTTGCGGTCGACGTCGCGCACCCAAACGGTGATCTCTTGGCCTTCGCTGAGCACGTCGGAAACGTTCTTGACGTGATTTTGTGAAAGCTGGGAGATGTGGAGCAGCCCGAAGCGGCCAATGCCCACGTCAACCAGCGCTCCGTAAAGTTCGATTTTCTTCACCACCCCTTTGAGCTTCATCTTAGGGGTGATGTCTTGAATGGTGGTCGGCGCGCTGTTGTCGCTCATGGGACGTGCTCCTTAAATGTCCGTGCCGGTGGGAGACACCGGCCTTGTTCTCTGTATGATCGGGCGGAATTATACCCGTTTGCAGCGAGAGGGTCAACGGTAGGTTTGTGCCGTGTCAATGATTGGTCGCCTTCAACGTGCCGTCGAAGGGCGCACCGTGTTTTGTGCCCAGTCCGCGCGGATCACATCAAAAAGCGCGTTCGGGATCACGTTGTGATGCGTGTTGGGGGCGGGGCCGTGCAGCACGTCGAAGGCGTCCTCGATGGCGCGGAACGGTTGCCAG
>CAZZNC010000114.1:0-7450 GCA_964655405.1 uncultured Anaerolineaceae bacterium
GGCCGTGCAACACGTCGAAGGTGTCTTCGATCGCGCGGAACGGTTGCCAGGCGGGGGAAAACGCCCAATAGGCATGGTTTAGCCCGCGCTGCTCGAAAAGTTGCATCTCGTCGCGCACGAAGTCCGCTGCGTTCGGCACCCAGCGCGCTATACCGTACTCGTTGACGGCCACCGGCACGTTGTAACGTGCTTTGAAGGCGTCTATGGGGGCCATGTACGCATCGAGGGTGGCGCGGTCGAAACGTTCCGGTTCGCCGTCCCAGTCCACGTCGTAGGTGCCCGGGTAGGTGAGGGGGGTGTCTGGCTCTTGGTGTGTATAAACGTGCGGGTCGTATTGATGCACGGTGTAAACGATGCGCGGATCGTCCATCGGCTTCAGGTACGGCAGCCAGGGCACGGCGCCCCATCCCATCGGGCTGACCAGGATCGGCGTGTCGGTGTCCTCGGCGCGAATGGCCGTCACCAGGCGGGGATAGAAAACGTTCCAATCGTAAAGTGTGCCCGCGTATTGGGCGTAGAAGTCTTGCCCGTCCCAAATTTCCAGCAGCCGACCGGCGGCGTTCGGTTCGCACATGAGGTCGTAGCCCACTACAACCGGATTGCCTCGGAAATGCTCGGCAGCGGTGCGCCACATTTGCACCCAGGCGTCTTGGGCGTCTTGGTCGGTCCAGATGTTCTCGATCACCAGGTCACGGCTGCCCCATGCTTCGATGTTCTCGTCGTAGAAGGTAAAGTCGCTGCGCCCCGGGCCGGTGCGGAACGTGATCACAGCGAAAAGGTCGGCGTTTTCGGCCATCGTCAGCAGCGTGTCCCAATGGGCGAGCACGTCCCCGTCGAGCGTGTAGGGCGGCTTTTCGGTGTAGATGCCCGGGCCGGAGATGTTGACGTAGTTGGCGCCAAGCGCAGCCAGGCGGTTGAAGTCGTCTTGGGTGTAGAGTGGGCCGACGTGCTCCGCGCCCAAAAATTCCAGCCCGTCCACTTCCGGCACGACCACGCGCAGCCAGATATTGGCCCCGCGCAGTTGCGTTCCGTCGGTCCACAGCGCAAACTTGTCGTAAGTGGACGCGCCGGAAGCGCCGGTGCTCCCCGCCAATGCGACGAGAAGCAGCAGCGCCCCGATGAGTTGTAAGCGTAACGTGTGCGGTCGGTTCAACTTCAGCCCTCCGAACGAGGACACGGGCGGACGAAAGCCGTTTCTATTCCGCAAGCAGCCTTTGGATGATGCCATTGAAAACGTCGAACGGCTGTGCGCCGATGGTGTAAACCACGCCGTTGATCACAAACCCGGGCGTACCGTGCAAGCCGTATTGAGTGGCCGCCTGAAGATCGTTCATCACCTCATCGCGGTATTTGTTGCTGTTGAGGCACTCGTCGAATTGCACGATGTCCAACCCGATTGTGTCCGCGTAGCCGGTGAGCGTATCTGCATTGAGCTGCGTCTGCTCATGGTTGGCGGCGCGCTCGAAAAGCCGGTCGTGCATATCCCAAAAGGCTTGGGCGCTTTGGTCTTCGGCGCACTCGGCAGCCATGGCCGCCAAGATGGACTCTTCGCCGAAGATCGGGAAGTCTCGATAAACGACTTTCACGTCGGCGGGATAGGCTTGCAGGATTTGCGGCAACGTTTCCATGGCCCAACGTCCGCAATAGGGGCATTGGAAGTCCGAAAATTCCACGATCACGATCGGCGCATCTTCCGGCCCTTTGTAGGGATCGTCGTCTTCTACGTCGGCGGCAGGGATGATGGTTGGGGTGGGGGGAATGGGCGTGTTGGTCGGTTTCAGCGCGGCGACTTGTGTGCCGACCGCTTCCGCGACCATCTGCTGCACGTCGTCTTCGCCGAGTCTGCCTTTGCCGGAAGTTGCCAGCAGCGTGAGCGCCACCAAAAACGCCGCGCCGAGCGCAATAGCCGCGATCTTCCAGGGCGTGGTGCTGGGGGGCGGCGGTGGAGCGGAACGCTCATCGCGGAGCGAGATCGGCTGGGCTTCGGGCGTGTGGTTATCGGTCATGTATGTTTTCCTTCTACGTGGTGTGTTGGTTCGCTTGCGGTTGATGTGCTTGATTATAGGGGAGGCGTTCCGCCGGTGGCAAACGCGCTTTGTGGGGGAGGGGACGCAGTCACGCGCGCCGATGGGGGGAGCTTGGGGGCTGGGGACGCTGGGCGCGCCGCCCGCCCCGCGCTCCGCGCGGCGCAAAGCGGCTTTTGCCGCTTTGGTGCGCCATTCGGCGCACGGCGGCGCGCCCCCGACGGCGAGCGCTCGCCAGCAGCGAACATCCCCCGACCGCCCAAGTTCCCATGCCCACCGTGCCGCGTCGAACGCGCAGCGTTCGCGCGGCGGGGTCAAGGGGCGAACAGCCCCTTGCGGGGGGGGCGGGGGCAGCGCCCCCGCGCTCTTCGCACTCGCTACAGCAACACGTCCGCGAACGCGGCCAACGCCGCCGCGCCGCCCGTGTGCCAAAAGAGCACGCGCTTTCCGCGTCCGAATTCGCCCCGCTGCACCAGGTCAATCAGTCCCGCCAGCGCGCGCCCCGTGTAGACGGGGTCCACCAGCAGCCCCTCCAACCGCGCGGCCAAGTGTACCGCCTCCCGATCCGCCTCGTTGACCACCGCGTAGCCTTCGCCGAGGTAGCGGTCGTTCACCTGCACCGCCTCCGCGCGGGCGCGCCAGGGGCTGCCGAGCAGCTCTGCGCCCGCGTTCGCCAGCGCCACCACGCGCGGCACGAGTTCCTCCGCCACGTCGCTGACGCTGATCCCGATCAACGCGCAGTCAGCGGGCAGCGCGGCCAGGTGTGCGCCGAGCACCAGGCCCGCCTGCGTGCCGCCGGAGCTGGTGGCGAAGACGTGCGCGTCGAAGTGCCCCACCTCGCGCGCCTGTTCCGCGAACTCGCGCATAGCCTGCACGTAGCCCAGCAGCCCCCAGGCGTTCGAGCCGCCGTAGGGGATCACATACGGGCGCTTGCCCGCCGCGCGCAGCTCCTCGGCCACGCGCGCGATCGTCTGCGCATACGGCGCGCCCTCGTCCGTCCAGTGAATGACCGCGCCGACCAGCCGGTCAATGAGCAAATTCCCGATCGGCACGGGCGGCTCGCTGGGCAGCGCGTGCAGCACCAAATGCGCCTCCAGGCCCACTTTGGCGCCAGCGGCGGCGGTTTGGCGCGCGTGGTTGGACTGCGCCGCGCCTGCCGTAATCACGCAGTCCGCGCCCGCCTGCTGCGCCTGCGCAATCAAGTATTCGAGCTTGCGCGTTTTGTTGCCACCGGTTGCCAGGCCGGTTTGGTCGTCGCGCTTCACCCAAAGCTCCGCGCCGCCCAAATGCGCGCTGAGGCGGGGCAGCGGCTCGATTGGTGTGGGCAAGTGCGCCAGCCGCACACGCAGCAGCGCGTCCAGGGCTGCGAAGGGATCGGACATGGCTCAATCTCCTTGTGTGGCGCGCTCGAAGCGCCCGAAGTTGTAATACGCCGCGCACGCCCCCTCCGCCGAGACCATCGGCGCGCCGAGTGGGTGGCGCGGGGTGCATTCCTTGCCGAAGGCGGGGCACTGGTTGGGCTTGAGCGCGCCTTTCAGCACGTCCCCCGCGCGGCAAAGCGGCGACTCTTGCGCGCGGATGTGGGCCACCGCGAAGCGTTGCGCCGCGTCGTAGTCCCGATAGGCGGGGCGGAGCTGCCAGCCGCTGCGCGGGATGGGGCCGATGCCGCGCCAATTGCGGTCGCACTCCTCGAAAACCTGCGCGATGATCGCTTGCGCGGCCTTGTTGCCCTCGCGCGTGACCGCGCGCTCGTAGGCGTTTTCCACCGCCACGCGCCCGCCTTCCAGCAGCGAAAGCGCGCGGTGGATGCCGCGCACGATGTCCAGCGGCTCAAAGCCCGTCACCACCATCGGCACGCGGTAGCGTTCGGCCAGCGGCGGATATTCCCAATAGCCCATCACCGCGCAAACGTGCCCCGCCAACAGGAAGCCCTGCACCTCCACGTCCTCGGACTGCAACAGCGCGTCCAACACGGGCGGCACGCGCACGTGCGAAACCAACAGCGAAAAATTGCGGATGCCGAGCTGTTTGGCTTGGTGCACGGCCATCGCGTTGGCGGGCGCGGTCGTTTCAAACCCGACGCCGAAGAAGACTACCTCGCGCTCGGGATTTTCCCGCGCGATCTTGATGCACTCCAACGGCGAGTACACCACGCGCACGTCCCCGCCTTCTGCGCGCACCTGGAAAAGGTCTTTTTCCGACCCCGGCACGCGCAGCATATCCCCAAACGAGACCATGATCACGTTCGGCAGCGCGGCGATGGCGATGGCCTGATCGATGATCTCGATCGGCGTGACGCACACCGGACAGCCCGGGCCGTGAATCATGGTGACTTCCTCAGGCAACAGTTGGTCAATGCCGTGCCGGATGATCGAATGCGTTTGCCCGCCGCAGACCTCCATTAGCCGCCAGGGGCGCGTGACCAACGCGCGAATTTCCGCCAGCACCTCTTGCACGCGTCGCGCGTCGCGGTACTCGTCCAGGTGTTTCATGCATCCCCCTCGCCGAGTTCCTCGCCCAGCGCGCCGATCTCGTCCAGCAGCGCGAGCGTTTGTTGCGCCTCGTCTTCGTCAATCACGTTGAGCGCGAAGCCCACGTGGATAATGGTGTAGTCGCCGAGCTGCGCTTCCGGCACGTAGGCCAGGCACGCTTCGCGCACGATCCCGCCGAAGTCGATCTTGCCCATGCGCAGCCCGTCGCGCTCGTAAATTTCGATGATCTTGCCAGGGATACCCAAGCACATAGCGGCACTCTCCAATGCGTCAATGGCGTTCGGGTGAACTTTGGGCGCGGAAGGCGGCAATGGCCGCTTGTCCCAGCGCCAAACCACCGTCGTTGGGCGGCACGCGGCGGTGCGTGTAAACGGTGAAGCCGTCCCCTTCCAGCAGCACGATCGCGCGTTCCAGCAGCACGGCGTTTTGGAAAACACCTCCGCTCAGCGCCACCGCGTTTAGCCCGCTGGCTTCGCGCGCCAAGCGGCACAGCGCGCCGATCGCCTCCGCGACGCCGTTGTGAAAGCGCGCGGCCATGCGCGGCACGGCCACCCCCGCGCGCAAGTCGGCCAGCAGCGCGCGCCAGAGCGGGGCCGGGTCGAGCGTGTGGGGCGCGTCGGGCGCTTCCGGCGGCGTGACCGCCAGCGGATAGCTGCCTGGCTCGTCGTGCGCGGTTTGCGCCTCCAACCAGATCGCCCCTTGCGCCTCGTAGCTGACCCGCTGCAACACGCCCATCAGCGCGGCGGCGGCGTCGAAAAGCCGCCCCATGCTGGAAGTCAGCGGCGCGTTGAGCCGTTTTTCGAGCTGTTGGCGCACGACGGCGCGCTCTTGTGCGTCGGCAGCCTGCACGGGCGGCAGATCGTCCGCCCAGGGCAGCCCCGCCGCCCACAGGTGCGCCAGCGCGGTACGGTACGGGCGCAAGGTGGCCGCGTCTCCCCCGGGCAGCGGGATATAGCGCAGATGCGCAAAGCGGCGGAAGTCCCCATAGCCGCCCAGCAAAATTTCCCCGCCCCAGATCGCGCCGTCCGTGCCCACGCCCGTCCCGTCAAAGATCACGCCGATGAGCTGCGTTCCGGGCGGCAGGGCGTGTTCGGCCATGCAGGCGGCCAAATGCGCGTGGTGGTGCTGCACGGCCAGGCGCGGCAGCCCCTCCCGCGCGGCGCGGCGCTCGGCGTAGCGCGTCGCCATATAGTCCGGATGCAGGTCGTGGACGAGCAGTTGGGGCCGCAAGCGGAAAAGGTGCTCCATGTGCGCCACCGCGCGCTCGTAGCTTTGCAGCGCCTCGTAGTTGCTCAGGTCGCCGATGTGCTGGCTGGGGAAGGCGTGGCGCTCGCGCGCCAGGCAAAAGGTGTTCTTCAGCTCCGCCCCGACCGCCAGCAACGGCGGCGCGTCGAAGGGCAGGGGCAGCGGCTCCGGCGCGTAGCCGCGCGAACGACGAAGCGGGGTCACGCGCTCGCCACGCACGCGCAGCACCGAGTCGTCACAGCGCACATGGATCGCGCGGTTGTGCAGCAAAAAAGCGTCCGCCAGCGGCGCCAGCTTTTGCAACGCGGCCTCGTTTTCCGTCACAATCGGCTCGTCGCTGAGGTTGCCGCTGGTCATCACCAGCGCGGGCGGGAAGTTCGGCGCGGGTTCGAGCAGCAGATGGTGCAGCGGCGTGTAGGGCAACATCACGCCCAGCTCGCGCAGCTCGGGCGCCACGTTCGGCGCGATGGGCGCGTCCGGCTTCAGCGGCAGCAACACGATCGGGCGCTCCTTGCCGCTGAGCAGCGCGGCGGCGGCCTCGGAAACTTCGCAGAAGCGGCACACGGTCGCCAAGTCCGGCATCATCACGGCGAAGGGCTTGTGCGGGCGGCGTTTGCGCGCGCGCAGCGCCGCGGCTGCTTGCGGGTCGGTAGCGTCACAAGCCAGGTGAAAGCCGCCTAATCCCTTGACCGCCACGATGTGCCCCGTGCGCAGCAGCTCGCGCGTGCGTGTGAGGGGGTCGGCGGCGGTGGGGGAGGCGGGGGCTTTGCCCCCTGCACCCCCAGCAGGGGACGCCGTCCCCTGCACCCCGCCGGAACGCGCGCGCTGCGCGCCTTCCGGCAAAGGAGCGTGCGGGCTGGGGCGCAGCTCCAGTTGTGGGCCGCAGGTCGGGCAGGCGTTCGGCTGCGCGTGGAAGCGGCGGTCGAGCGGGTCGTCGTACTCGCGCTGGCAGTCCGCACACATGGGGAAGGCCGCCATGGTGGTCAGCGGGCGGTCGTAGGGGATGTCCCGAATGATGGTGAAGCGCGGCCCGCAGTTGGTGCAATTGGTGAAGGCGTAGCGGTAGCGTCGGTCATTGGGATCGAAGATTTCGGCCAGGCAGTCATCGCACGTTGCCACGTCCGGCGAAATGAGCTGGTACGCGCCCGCGATGGCCTCGCTGTGGCGGATCTCGAAGCCTGTGTAACCGTTGGGTGCGGTCGGCTCAGCGTGGAGCTTTTCGATGCGCGCCAGGGGCGGCGCTTCCGTGCGCAGCGCCTGCACAAAAGCGTCCAGCGTGTCCGGCGCGCCCTCGACCACGATCTCCACGCCCGCCGACGTGTTGCGCACCCATCCGTACAGCGCCAGGCGTTGCGCCAGGCCGTAAACGAACGGGCGGAAGCCGACGCCTTGCACCACGCCGCTCACGTGGACGCGGCGGGCGGCGGTTGCTTGCGCTTTCACGAGGCCGACGCGCTCTGTTGGGCCTGGTGGGCGGCGAGCTTTTCGCGCAGCCAGGGGAGCCATGCGTCGAAGCCCTCACCCGGGCGGCACGAGATCGGGAAGAAGGCCAACCCCGGGTTGAGCGCTTCCACGCCGCGCCGGAAGTAGTCCACGCGGAAATTGAAGTAGTCGGCCACGTCCATTTTGTTCAGCAGCAGCACGTCCGCGCCTTTGAACATGGCCGGATATTTGTAGGGCTTGTCGTCG
>CAZZNC010000115.1:0-7446 GCA_964655405.1 uncultured Anaerolineaceae bacterium
CCGCATCGTATACGCCAGCACCAATGCCGCGCCTGTCAGCCCCAGCCACACGGCAACAGACGTATGGGCGGTGCTCTGCGCGGCCAAAAAGATGCCTGCCCCCCAGGCGGCAACCAGGTACAGTAGGGTCACGGCGTCCCCCTAAGAATGTCTACGGGCGCGCGTTTGGCCTATCCGATGGCGGGCTGTCGGGACAATCGCGCGTCGTCACGATGCGGTAAGCGGCCTCGACCGCTTCCTGCAAGTTCATGTTGCTGGTGTCCAAATAGACGGCGTCCGGCAGACGGGTGAGCGGGGCCACATCGCGGGAGCTGTCCAGTCGATCCCGTGCCAAAAGCCCCTTGCGGATGCTCTCCAAGTCCTCAGCCACGCCCTCGGCCAGCCGTTGGCGGTAGCGGCGGCGGGCGCGTTCTTCCAAGTTCGCATCGATGTAAATTTTCAAGTCAGCGTCCGGCAAAACCACGCTGCCGATGTCGCGTCCGGCCATGATCACGCGCCCACGTCGGGCCAATTGGCGTTGGGCTTCCAACACGGCAGTGCGCACATCGGCGTTGGCGGCCACGACCGAAACGTAGGCATCCACCTCCGGCGTGTGCAGGTGCGCGGTGATGTCGCGCCCGTCGGCGAGAAACCGGTAGGGAGGATCGGCGTTGGGGCGCGGGTGCATGTCCAGATGGGTTTGGCGGGCGAGTGCGGCCACTTGGTCGCTGGCGTGCGGGTCGATTTCACGTTGCAGCGCCAGCCATGTGACGGCGCGGTAAAATGCGCCGGTGTCCACGAAGAGATACCCCAGGCGGCGGGCCAGCGCCAGCGAAACGCTGCTTTTGCCCGAACCGGCAGGGCCGTCTATTGCGATCACGCTTGGCAATGACAAGGTTTCCTTTCCGTGAAGGTGTGGAGATCGTCCGGTCGTCTGTGATTATATTACAGCACAGCACGGGGGCGGGATAGTGTGCGTTGTGTTTCGACATAAAAACGGGCGACCGTGTTTCAGCCGCCCGCTTTCGTAGACATTCGTGCTTGCATTGCGCGCTTAAAGCAGCACCACGTAAAGCGCGTGCGCAGCGCTGGTGGCCCAGTCCAAAAGCGGCGTGACCAACACCGTGCCGAAGAGCAACACGCCTGCCGAAGTCAGCGCCAACGTCCAGCGGTAGGGCGTGCTGACCGGCACAGGCTCGTCGGAGGTGGGCATGTCCATGTACATCACTTTGACCACCACCAAGTAGTAGTACAAGGCCACGATCACGTTGAGCACGCCGATGATCGCCAGCCATTCCATGCTCGCGTCCACAGCCGCGCGGAAGATCAAGAACTTGCCCACGAAACCCGCCGCCGGTGGGATGCCCGCCAGGCTCAGCAGCGCCAGCGTCATTGCCAACGCCAACACGGGATTGCGTCGGCTCATGCCGGCCATGTCGCTGATTTCGTCGCTGCCGGTTACGTTGGCAAAGAGAATCACCACCGCGAAGGCCAGCGCGTTGGAAAGCGCGTAAATGAACAAATAGAACGTGACAGCTGCCGCACCGTCGCCGCTTTTGTTGGTGGCGATGGCCGCAATGCCCATGAGGATATAACCCGCGTGGGCGATGGTGGAGTAGGCCAACATGCGTTTGATGTTGGTCTGCACCAGCGCCAACACGTTCCCCAGCGTCATGGAAAGCGTCGCCATCACCGCGGCCAGTTGCACCCACAGCGCGCTGTAATCGCGTGCCGAACTCACCGCACCGAGCAGCTCGGTGGGGGGGAAGACCGCCAACATGAAGCGCAAGAAGAGCGCTACGCTGGCTGCTTTGCTGGCCGTGCTCAAAAGTGAGGTGACCGGTGTGGGCGCACCTTCGTAAACGTCTGGTGTCCAAAAATGGAAGGGCACGGCGCTGATCTTGAAGGCGAAACCGACCGCCACCAGCAACAACGCCAAGACCACCGGCGGATCATTGAGTCCGTTGGTCGCCAATATCCGGCCCAGTTCATAGATGTTGGTCTTGCCGGTCAATCCGTACAGCAGCGAAAGACCGTAAAGCGAAAACGCCGAGGCAAACGCGCCGAAGAGAAAATACTTCAAACCTGCCTCGGCGCTTTTGTCGTCGTCACGCAAGTATCCGGCCAACACGTAGAGCGTGATCGAGAGTGTTTCCAAAGCCAAGAAAACCATGATCAGATCGGCGGCGGCGCTCACCAGACTGGCGCCGATTACCGAGATGATCAGGATTGCGTAGAAGTCACCACGCGCTCGCACACGCGGCACATCCATTGCCATCAATGCACTGAAGCCGCCCGCCGCGATCACGATCACGCGGAAGATGTGCGCCAGCGCGTCATGGCGGATCATGCCACCCAGCAGTAACTGGTCCGGCAACGTGTTGCCTTGTTGCTTGGCACCGAAAAGCCACACGATGACCGCAATGGCTAGCAGCCCCCCGCCCGCCAGGTAGCCGACGGCTGTGCGCTGGTGTTTGCCCCAGCACACGTCTAGCGCCAGCACCGCCACTGCCAACAGCAGCAGCAAAATTTCCGGCAGAATGGCGATGACGCTAGCCAGGGTATCGGTAGAGAACGTCAGCTCGCTCAAGTTACCCTCCCAGCAATGACACGATCGGCTTGACGCCCGATTCGATCATCGGGGCCATCAGCCGGGGATAGACGCCGAGCGCGATCAGCCACGTGACCAGCAAAATCAACGCGATCTTGTCTTGCACGCGGATCGCGGAGATATGCGGGAAACGTTCGGCGTTGAACTCGCCGAAGAAGACTTGTCCCACCACACGCAGCACATACGCCGCTGTGACGATGATGCCGAGCACAGCAACCAGCGCAATTACGCCGTAGTAGTTGAACGAGCCGCCGAACCAGTGTGCCGGAGCTTCAAAGACCGGCCCCTTCCACAACCCGACAAAGATCGGGAATTCGGCCACAAAGCCGCTCAACCCGGGCATACCCATGCTCACGAAGCCGCCGATGATGAAGGCAATGGCGACCCAGGGCAGCTTTTGCGCAAACCCGCCCAGGCTGGGAATGTCGCGCGTGTGAGCACGGTCGTAAACCATGCCGACACACGCGAAGAAGAGCGCTGTCATCACGCCGTGCGAGAACATTTGCAGCCCCGCGCCGGTCATGCCTGTGAGGTTCATGGTGGCAAAGCCCATGCTCACCAACCCCATGTGGCTCACCGAGCTGAAGCCGATCACATATTTGAAGTCACGTTGGCGCATGGCGATGAACGCGCCATAAACCACGTTGACCAGCGCCAGGAAGATGATCCAAGGAAGATGCACACGTGCGCCGTTGGGCATCAGCTCCACACCGACGCGCAGCGCCGCGAACGCACCGAGCTTCATCAGCACGCCCGCATGAATCATCGAAACAGCCGTCGGAGCGGCCACGTGACCGTCCGGCGACCAGTTGTGAAACGGCCAGAGGCCCGCCAGCACGCCAAAGCCGATGAACACCATCGGGAACCAGATTTGCGCTGTGGTTGCGCCTTTCCATACGCTGGAAAAAGGCGTGTCGAAAACGCCCATTTGCGCCGCTTTTTGCAAATCCACAAAGTCGAAGCTGTAAACGCCGGTGGCTTCTGCGGCTTTGAAGTAGAGCACCAGCATCCCGATTAACGCGAGCACCGAGCCGACCAAGATGTACAGCGTCAACTTCATGGCAGCGTATTGGCGCGTGACCTTCCATCCCCAGATCACGATCAAGAAGTACATGGGGAAGATGGCGAGTTCATAGAAGAAGAACAACACGAACATATCCACTGCCATGAAGACGCCGAAAACGCCTCCTATAAGCAGCAGGAAAAACGCCATGAATTCGCGTGTGCGGTCTTCGATGCCCCATGAGATGAGCACACCGGCAAAACCTGCCAATGCTGTCAGCAACACCATCGGCGCGCTGATCCCGTCTACACCCAGATGCCAACTGATGCCGATGGAATCCACCCACTTGATATGATCCTCGAAGGCGAAATAGGGTGTCACCACCTCACCATCGGAGGCTTGGGCGTACTGCTCGGCGACTGCGTTGGCGTCGTCCACCGAATAGCCAAAAAAGACGCCCATGGACAACAGGAGCACAACCCCCATTGTCACCGCTGCGATGAGGCGGGCTTGTTCTTTGGCTTCCGGCTTGAGCAGCAGGATCACCACCGCGCCGACCATTGGCGCCAGCAGGATGCCTGTCAATACACCACTAAACGTAATGACCATCCATAATCCTCCTAATAAGCGTAGGAGAGTCTAAAGCCTGTTTGGGGCGGTGCCACCGCCTCCAAACAGGGAACTTTGTCGCCTATTGCCCCAAGAACCAGTGCACAACACCGCTGTTGACCACGTCCAATACCCAGCTTGGATAAAGGCCGGTAATCAGCATCAGCACCACCAGCGGGGAGAGCGCGAGGATCTCGCGCTTTGCGATCTCCAGCGAATGCTTTTCACGGTGGTACGCTTCCCATTCTTCATTGTGCGGCCCGTGCAACACCTTCTGTATCCCTTTCAGGATATAGATGCCGGTCACGATGAGGCCGAACATGCTCAGGAACACGTAAACCGGATAGGCTCTGAAGGAGCCGGCCACCACCAAGAATTCGCCCACAAAGCCGTTCAGCCCGGGCAGCCCCAAAGACGCCATGCTGACAAAGATCAGCAGCCCGCCGTAGATGGGAATAATGTCCCACAGGCCCCCAAAGCGCCTCAAATCGCGCGTGTGTGCTTTGTGGTAAAGCGCGCCGACCAACAAGAACATGCCCGCACTGCTGAGGCCGTGATTGAACATTTGCAACACGGCGCCGTTGAGTGCTGTGCGCGCATCTTGACGCTCGAAGTCGCGCACCTCTTTCGGCACGGCAGCTTCCACCGCCTCTCGCACTTGGGTCGCCGAAGCGCTGTCGGGCACGTCCACGCCATAAACGCCCGCCACATAACGGTACTTGCCGGTTTGTTCGGCCCAGGTGACACCGTACATCAGCGCGGCCACCGAAAGCCCCAGCACCACAAAGCCCATGTGGTTGACCGACGAGTAGGCCACCAGGCGTTTGAAGTCGTTTTGTCCCCAAGCTGCCATCGCGCCGAGCACAATGCCGAGCATCGCCAGGATGCCGAGGATGTCGGCCAGATTGAAGCTCAACGGCTGGATAGGCACACGTTCCACGACCCACACGTCGGGGAAGAGCGGGATCGCCAAGCGCAAGAAACCATACGCGCCCAGCTTCAGCAACACGCCCGCCAACACCATCGAGCCGGCGGTCGGTGCTTCGGTGTGCGCGTCCGGCAGCCATGTATGGAACGGCCAGGCCGGAATTTTGATCAAAAACGCGATGGCAAAGCCGAGTAGCGCGTAGTATTTGACGACTTGGATGTTCAACCCCAGGATGTCGCGTTCATAGCGCGGCCATTGGTACAGCATTTGGGGAATATCAAAGCTGCCGATGGTATAACCGATCAGCTGCGTTGCCAACAGCAACCCCAGCGAACCGGCCATCGTATACAAGAAGAACTTGTTGGCCGCATAACGCCGATTTTCTCCGCCCCAGAGGTAGATCAAGAAGTACATGGGCACCAGCCCGATTTCCCAAAAGACGAAGAAAACCATCATGTCCATTGCCACAAAAACGCCCAGCAATCCCGTTTCCAGGAACAGGAAGAGCGCCATGTACTCGTGTACACGTTCTTCCACCTCGAACGAGATCAGGATCGCCAGGGGCATGAGTAGCCCTGTCAGCAGGATCATCGTGGCGCTCAGGCCGTCCACGCCCACATGCCACGTGGCGTTCAGTTGCGGGAACCATTCGGCCCGCGCCTCGAACGACCATTCTCCGGCAGCCGGTGGATTGGCGCGCACACTATAGAACACGCCGACGGTGATTGCGAACACCACCAAGCTGAACCCCAGCGCGATCCAGCGCGCCGCCCGCACCTGGTTACGCGGCAGGAAGAAGACCACGACCGCGCCCAACAGGGGCAGGAAGGTCAGCGTGGTGAGAATGTCAAGCGAAAACACGTTGCTCATCGTTACCTATGCTTCTCCTTCTCAGCGGCGACCGCTGCGCACGCCCTCAGAGGCTGCGCACAGTCTCCCAACGCCCCTCGGTGCTGCTCAGTGTACCTGGATTAGGAACAAGGTCCCCAGGGCCAGCAACGCCAGCGTCACGAATAGCAGATACTGCTGAATGCGTCCGGTTTGGATTTGGCGGAACCAGCCTGCAAAGCTGACGATGCTCCCGACGGCTGTGTCTACAAAGCCGTCAATGATCACCGTGTTGAAGCGCTTGAAGGCTTCACCCAGCCAGATCGCCGCTTCCGCGACAGACTCCAACGAAGCGTCTATCGTGTCGCGGTCTATGCCCTCGATGACGATCTTTTCCGCTGCGCGCTCCAACGGGCGCACAATGTAGTTACGGTAAAGAATGTCAATGTAGAGCCGGTTTTGCAGCATCTTCCAGATGCCAGGGCCGAGCGCGGCTTCGGTGGGGTCGGTTTCGCCAGAAGCGAGCGGCTTCCGTCCGTAAAGCCACCAGCCCCCTGTCAACCCGCCCAGTGCAACGATCATACTGATCAGCATCGGCGTAAAGTTGAAGGGCACGACTTCAGGGTGCTCCAACAAGGTCGGGGCGAGGAAGTCATGCAAGACATTTTTGCCCAAAATGTCTTGGTGGATGCCGATCCAACCGCCCGTGATGGCGAGGAACGCAAGCACCATCAGCGGAATTTCCATCAGCATAGCAGACCGATTGGTGACGGGGTCGGGTGTCTCTTGTTCGAGCTTTTCTTCGCCGCTGAAAGGTTGCTTGTTCCACCAATTCGCCCAGCGGTTACGCAGCCAGCCCGGGCCTGCATATTGTGCCGCCGCCGTGCGCGGTTTGCCCCAAAAGGCCAAAAACCACATGCGCGCGGTGTAAAAGGCGGTCAGCAGCGCGGCAGCCAGCAACATAATCAGCACGAAAAGCGGGTAGGGGTCGTTCCACAGCCCGCCGTGCCATGCTTCGGCGATGATCTCGTCTTTGGACCAAAAGCCCGCCGTTACCAACGGGAAGCCCGCCAACGAAAGCCCACCAATCGCCATCGTGATCGCGGTGATGGGGATGCGGTGCAAAAGCCCCCCCATGCGGCTCACGTCGTTGGGCGGCGCGCAATAGTCCATCACCAGCCCGTCCGGCTCTTCGTGGTGTTCGTGGGGATGGCCGTGTTCGGCGGCGTGATGCTCCCCGTGTTCCATCGCGTGGATGACCGAACCGGAGGCCATGAACAGCAGGGCCTTGAAGAACGCATGGTTCACCAGGTGGAAAGCTGCCGCCACCCAAGCGCCGATGCCCAGCGCGGCCACCATATAGCCCAATTGGCTGATGGTGGAGTACGCCAGAATGCGCTTGATGTCGCTTTGGCCCACCGCGAGCACTGCCGCACCGAGCGCCGTCACCGAGCCGATGATGCCCATATAGTACATGGCGGTGTTGTA
>CAZZNC010000116.1:0-7434 GCA_964655405.1 uncultured Anaerolineaceae bacterium
CACGCGCAAACAGATGCGGAACTTCATGTTGGCGCGCATCTGGTCGGTGACCGCACCGGCGGGGCGTTGCGTGGCCGTGATCAGCGTGACGCCCAGCGCGCGCCCCAGGCGCGTGATGCTGTCCAGTTGCGCTTTGAAGTCCGGATTTTCCTTCACCATCTCGGCGAACTCGTCCACGATGATGAAGAGGAAGGGGAACGGTTCGCGCGTCAGGTGCAGCCCCTTTTGCCGGTAGTGCACAATGTGCTTGACGTTGGTATCCGCGATTAGCTTGCTACGGCGGTTCAGCTCGGAGCGCAGCGCGGTAAAGGTGCGGATGCCCGCGCTGCCTTGCAAATTCGTGACGATGTCCACCACGTGCGGCAAGTTCACGAACGGGTCGAACGCGGCGCCGCCCTTGTAGTCCACCAACACGAAATTGACCACGCTGGGATCGTACTTCAGCGCCAGCCCCACGATCAGCGTCAGCAGCAATTCGGACTTGCCGGAGCCGGTCGTGCCCGCGATCATGCCGTGCACGCCGTCGCCGTCGGCGGAAAAGCGCAGCGCGCGCACCTTGCTCCCGGGCATGACGCCGATGGGCACGCTGAGCCACTCGGCGTTTTCCGGCTCGCGGCTCTTGCGCCAATCGTCCAAAATCGGGATCGTCTCGACCGTTTCCGCGCTGAGCATTTCCAGCAGCGTGACCGAGCGCGGCAAGTCCGCGCCGAAGGTGGTGCGCACGGCCAGCGGCGCCAGTTTGCGCGCGAAGTCCTGTTCGGCGCGCACCGCGTCGAGTTGGTCTGCCGTGCCCACAAAGCGCGGCGTGTTCACGCCCACTTCGGCGTAGCGGAAGAGCGGGCCGTGCTCGCCCGCCTCGATCTCGATCACGGCGGTGCACTCGCTGGGGATGAGCGCCCGTTCCGGCACGATGAAGAGGATTGAAGCGCCCAGCAGCGGGCCGCGCTGCAAAAGCAGCGTCACGGCGGCCTCGGCCTGCACCGCGTTCAGCGGCGAGTCCTCGCCTTGGGCGGCCAACCCGTCCACCACCACCAGCAGATGCGGCAAGGTGGGGTCGGTGTCGGCCTCTTTGTCCGCCAGGCGGAGTTGCCGCCGTTCCAGTTCGATTTGCAGCTCGTCCCAAAAGCGGCGCACTTTTTCCGGTTGGAAGCAAAGTTGGTCGCCTGTGCCTTGTGCGTCGCGGGACGAGTTGCAATGCGGCAACCAGCGCGCCCATTCCCATTGCGGACGCGCCGCCGGTGGCCCCACCACGTAGAGCCGCGCGTCGGTGGGCGCGTGGAAGGCGGTGTAGTGCGCCATCGTGGCGCGCACAAAGTCGTAGGTCAGTTGCGGGTCGGCGCCCGCAATGCCGATGGCAAAACGCGCGTCCACCGACTTTTGTTCGGGCGTTTTGTCCTGCTCGTCGCTGTGTGTTTTCTCGTCCTGGCGTTCTTGCTTGATATAGCGCCGCAGCGGGATGGTGATCGGCACGTTGGCGACGAAGCGCGAATCTTCTTGCAGCTTGCGCGCCTCGCGCAAAAGCGGGTTTTCGTCTTCGGAGACCGCTTGCAACGTGTAACTGACCGTTGAGGGGCGCGTGCCGTTCCCCAGCCGGATCGCGCCGAAATCGCTGTCGCCGGTGCGCCGTTCCCACAGCCGCAGCCCGTAGAGCTTGCTTTGGCGGTCGGCGGCGATCTTCAGCGTGATGTCGAGATCGGGATAATTGTAATTGTAAAAGCGGCGTTGGATGTCTTGCTTGTTGACCATTTCTTGGCGCAACTCGGCCAAGCGTTGGAGGTAGGCGCGTCGGCGTTCGGCTTCTGTGCGCGCGTCACGAAAAAACGCGATTAATGCTACCAACGTGGAGGCGACCACCGAAAGCCCCATCGGGATCAGCAACAACATGCTGCGCCCTTGTCCGCTGGCGCTGACGATCACATAGCCGATGATGGTCACCATCGGCAGCGCCACCTGGATCAATTGCTGTTTGCCGCCGCTTTCTCCGGTAGGGGGCGTGGGGATGCTCACCTCACCGACGGGCAGCTCCGGCTGGATGCGTGGGGGGCGGTTGGTGAATTCGGGCATGGAGGCGGTCTCCTTGGGTTGAACACACGCCGAAGCGGAGTGCGCCCAACCTTACACGCCACATAAAACCATCAGCGGAAGCACCATGCGCGGCTTGTTGCGCCGATTTGTGTCCCCTTGGGACGTTTGACACAGGCGACGGAACACTGTACTTTAGCTAATGAGGCTGTTAACATCGCTCTGCCGCGATTTTGGCATAAGTGGCGGGGCGTGTCAAGCGAGCCGCGCTGCTGTGTCGGGCGTGTTTGAGGAGGGGGGCGGCGGGGGCGTTGCCCCCGCGCCCCCAGCAGGAGGCACGGTCTCCTGCACCTCCCGCAAGCCGCGCTGCGCGCGCCTTGCGGCGCTGGTGTCCCCTGCCGGCGAACGCCTGTTGCGGGTGAACACCTCTTGCCTGGAGGCGCGTGCCGCGCCTTCAGGCGGGGTCCAGGGGGCGAAGCTCCCTGGCGGGGGCGTGGGGGCAGCGCCCCCAGATCTGAATGCACCGGTTTCAATCCGAGGTGAGCGTGACCGAAGACGGCGACGAATTGCTTCCTTTGGCGGAGCGGGCACATGTGCCCAAGAGAAAAATAACGCAGTATTTGCTGAATTTGGAGCATCCTAGCGGGAAAAGTAAGGCGCGCTTTTTCATATCCCAGGGATTTATGCCAGCAAGATGGCAGGAACTGGCTAACGCTTTGCGGGAACATGCTCGCAGCCACCCTGTAGCCGCCAGACTGAAGCGTCCTTATGGGGTGAGCTATGTTGTCGAGGGAGAGCTAAATACTCCGAGCGGGAAGCGGCCCTATGTGCGCAGTGTATGGATTGTACGAGGTGATACTCCGCCGCAGTTGACGACGGCATACCCAATTCGGAGGCAGAGATGATCAAAGAACATGACCAGGTCGCATTGACCGTACCGCTGCCGGAACACGATCTAGAACCTGGAGACGTGGGAACGGTGGTGTTCGTCTATGACAATGACAAGGCTTACGAAGTGGAGTTCTTCACTGCAACGGGCGACACGATCGCAGTGGTTGCCGTGGAAGCCGATCAGGTGCGTCCTGTTGCGCCAACAGAGCGCTTGCACGCCCGCCCGTTAGATAAGACGGCCTAGCGCGCTGTTGAGAGCGATTGCATAAGAGGGTCACCGTGAAACGTGTATGCACAGTCTGCCACCGCCTTTCGGCTGACGGCAACCTTTGGTGCCAAGAGCCGGACTGCCCCGCCGGTCATTTGCCGATGGTCTTCGATTACGGCGAATGGCTGGGGGACATCAAAGTGCTGCGTTTGCTGCGCATCTTGCGCAACGCGGCGATCTATGAAGCCGAGCGCGGCGAGGAAAAAGTGCTGCTGAAGGTGGCGCACGACGGCTACCAAGATCAATTGCGCTTGGAAGCGCGTGTGTTGGCCGACCTGTCCGCCAAACGCCAACACCCGATGCTGCCCACGCTGCTGCCCGCCTACCGCCAGGCGGAGATCGTGCATCGTCCGTATGGCAAGACGGTTTTCCAGGGCGAAACTAAATATTACGTGGTTTTCGCGCATGTCGAGGGCGAGTTCATGCGCGATATGTTGCTGAAAAATCCCCAGCCCTGGTATCTGCACGCGGCGTGGCTGGCGATCATGCTCTCCGACGTGATCGCGTTCTTGCACATCGAAGCCCAGCGGCTGCACCTCAACTTGCATCCGGAGGCGATCTACATCCGCTATGACAAGGCGGGCGTGCCGCGTCCGGTGCTTTTGGACTTGGGACTGCTCAGCGATGCGCAGGGCGTCAGCGCGGCCTGGGTGGAAAAATACGCCGTGCCCGCCTATACACCGCCGGAACTGATCGCGCATGACGCAGCGCCTAGCCATGCTTCGGACGTTTATGGGTTGGGGCTGATCCTTTACGAGATGTTGGCGGGGCATCCGGCTTTTGAGTTTGCACAGCGACGCGACGCGGACGTGCGCGCAGCGGTGATGGCGGGCGTGCCCCAGCCGTTAGTGCGCACCGACTTGGCGAAGGAAATTCACGAGATTGTGCAGCAAGCCATCCATCGCCAACCGCAATATCGGCAGCAGGACGTGCGCGTTTTTGCCAAGATGTTGCGTGTGAAGTTCGGGGAAGTGCCGCCGGAAAAGACACGTAACCTCAATCGGCGCTTGGCGGCGGCAGTGGTGGGCGGCGCGTTTATGGTCACGTTGTGGATCATGTTGGCGGCGCTGTTGGGGTGAAGCCCCATTAACGTCAAACACCCACCGAAACGGTTGCAACGGTGGGTGTGTGGTGTGTGTCTTTGCGGTGCACGCGCTTTTTTTAGATAAAGCGACTGCTCGCCGTTTGATCTCCATCCCGCAGATAGTGGATCGCGCCGACCAAGTCGTGGTTGAGTTCGTCGCACGTGTTGGAGAGGCGATCCACGTTGGGCTTGATGCCTTCCAGGTATTGCGCCAGTGCCATGTTGCCGACCAACCCGAAGAACGCAGACGCCTTCAAGATGCTGATGGCGAGTTCCAGCGCCTTGCTGACGTTTTGGAGCGAGTCCGCCGCCGCGTTGAAACCATCCGCCATTGCTTGCACGGCCTCATAATCCATTGAGACTTCGGCCATTGTTGCCTCCTTAGCTCTCCTCTAAGTTTCCCCACCCTGAATTTAGAAGATCGAGTCGAACACGTCCGCCAGGCCGTTGACCACGTTGGCGGTATCATTGTCGGCCTGTTGCACGATGTCCATAGCTTGGCTGATGCCACCGCCAAAGCCGGAAATCGAGGCAATCAACGCCATGATCTCGGGAATCAAGCGCGTTTCGACTTCTTCGACAAAGGCTTGCGCGCCTTTTCCGGTCCAAGCGCCGCCTGCGATAGGTTGCATTCCGCCGCGAATGTTGCCCATCAGGTCTTCGACCATATTGGCCTGTTGGGTTACTTGGCTGACAACGTCTTGCACTTCACCGAATACACAACTGAAGATTGACATGCTTCACCACCTTCCTCGCTCACTCGTCGCCGCGTTACCGACCGAAGCCCGAAGCCCCACGCTGGTCAGCGTCGGACATATCCGTCATTGCTGCGTAAACGTCCATCGAAAGCTCTTCGAACTTGTCTTGCAACGCGCCAATGCGTGTGTTGAGGTTGTTGCGCAACGCTTCGGCGAAAAGCTGCCCGCCTCGGCCTTGCAACGCGCCATCTTCCAGACGGGTGGCGATATCTTGCATGGCGCGGGTCAGGTCTTCCATGTGGTGGGACGCTTCTTTGAAGAGCCGCCCCATCTCTTCCATCATGTCATAATCCATCTGTACATCAGTCATAGGTTTCCCTCCTGGAATGCTCAGTGGGTTAAAGGGGAGACGACAGCCCCTAGCGCCGGCTGAAGAGATTGCTGGCTTCGTGTTCGGCCTGCGACATGATATTGACGATCTGCTTGGTGGCGTTGCTGGCGTCTTCCAGAGCACGCGCCAGGCGTTGCATTCCCGGCTCAACCATATCGTGCATTTCAGCGTAAAAGGCATCCGCCCCGCGTCCGATCCAGCCGCCACCTTCGAGTTCACCCACCAGGCTTGTGATCTGGTTGGTCAGTTGTTCAACCCCTGCGGCTTCTTGGGCGAACTGGTTGGCAATGTTGTTGAGTTCGTCATAGTCAGCTTGGACTCTGTTCCCGAATGCCATAAGAGCCTCCTCGTTGCATATCCCCACACTGATTTTTTTCAGTTCACCAACGGGTGTTAGTGCTCGTGAACGCGCCTGTGATCGTCAGGGCCGTTCGCGTGATGAGGGGGCTTGGCGCCGCTTGATGTCATGAGGTGCGGAGTCCCCCGTCACCACTACAGCCAGTGTAGGGGAGGTGGAAAACAAAAGTCAAGCAGCGAGGCCCTCTATCTCATAAAAAACGCAGTGCAAACGTATAAAAAATCTCTAAAAACGTACAAGCATAACCATGTGCCCGTTGAAGTTCGGTCGGGGAACTTTCGGCTGGTGCCGGCTAGATGGAGTACAATGAGAAAGGAGCACAACGACGTGCCAGGAAGGAGCAACCATGACATCACAAGCTCAACGCGCACACGATGTACGCCCTTCACCGATTGCGGGCCAGTGGTATCCGGGTGATCCTGCGCACTTGGCGGCCAGCGTGGATCGGTTCATCTCCGAAGCGACCGTTCCGCCTATTCCCGGGCGCATCGTGGGCATCCAAGCGCCACACGCCGGACATCGTTACTCCGGTTCGGTGGCGGGGTATGCGTTCAAGGCGGTGCAAGGGTTGGCGGTGGACGTGGTGGCGCTGGTTGGGCCTTCCCATTATCCTTATCGCGCTTCGGTGATCACCACTGCCCACGCTGCGTATGAGACGCCGTTGGGCGAGGTGCCTGTGGCCCACGATTTGCTCGACGATTTGCAGCAAACCGTGCCGCTGGCCGCTGTGCGAGAAGACCCCGAACATGCGTTGGAGATCGAGCTACCTTTTTTGCAGCGCACTCTGGGAATATTTCACTTGCTGCCGCTGGCATTGGTCGATCAATCGTGGGCGATGGCGCAAAAGCTCGGCACGGCGCTGGCGGAACTGTTGCGCGGGCAGCGCGCAGTGTTGGTTGCCAGCTCCGATCTTTCGCATTTTTACCCGCAGTCGGTCGCCGAACAACTGGACCGGCGTGTGTTGGACGCCATCGCGCGCTTTGACGCGGCAGGCGTGATCGCGGCAGAAGTGGACGGACGTCGGATCGCGTGCGGACACGGCGCGATAGCGACGGTGATGGTGGCGGCACGAGCGCTGGGGGCGAATGCGGCGCAAGTGTTGCAGCACGCCACCTCCGGCGACGTGACCGGAGACTATCGCCAGGTGGTAGGCTATAGTGCCGCTGTGTTTTACGAGCGGAACGCCTAAACGCCCATTGCCCTGCCGCTGAGTGTGCGCCCGCCGCGATTGCCGCGCCGCCCGCGTGCGCTGGAAAGCGCACCGGCGAGGCTCAGCCTCGCCGAGGCCTGGCGATGCCAGGCCAGCGGGCGGCGCGCAGCACGCAGCTTCTCGATTGCTTATTCGCAGCGCTAATTACCGGACATGTGCCCATGTATGCAGAAGTGGCCGTCAACCGGCCTGTGCGCAACACGTTTCATTATCACATTCCCCCCGCGTTGGCCGGACAGATCGCGCCTGGGCATTTGGTCAAGGTCAGTTTCGGCGTGGGGTTGACCACCGGCGTTGTGCTGGCGCTGCATGACCGCGCGCCTGTGCCCAAGACCAAGCCCATTTTGGAGCGGCTCGATCCCGAGCCGGTGGTCACGCAGGCGCAAATGCAACTGGCGCGCTGGCTGGCCGAGCACGCGCTCGCACCGATTGGGGCGTGTTTGACGTTGATGTTGCCGCCCGGGTTGGCGCGGCGTGGCGACATGCGCTATGTGTTGCTCGGCGAAGAAGCG
>CAZZNC010000117.1:0-7408 GCA_964655405.1 uncultured Anaerolineaceae bacterium
CGTTTCGCCTTGCGCCTGCACGGCTGCGCTGCCCTGGAAGTACAGCACCATCTGCCTACCGGACACGAAAGCGCGCGCCGCCGCCTGCCCAAGCTCGCTTTCCGGCACTTCGTCCGCCAGCAACGAGAAGAAGCGCAGCATATCCACCACGCTCCACACGTCCACGTATTGCGGATCGTTGAACGCGCCGAAAACAGGCGTTTGCTGCCGCGCGTGGATGATCGCATAAAGATCGTCGGGGGAAGCCCCCTCGATGGTCGCCGTGATCATGTCCAGTTCGGTCATCACCTCGGCGCTGCGTTGCAAATCCACCACGCCCAAATTGAAGATCGGATAGGTGGTGACTACGTCGGTATAGAACGCGATAAAGCTGTCTACAGCCGCCTTGCCCACGCCCACACCGGACATGGTCGGGTCGGCAGCGAGAGCGTCCAGCCAGCCCAGATAGTCCCAGCCATTGGCCGGTGTTAATTCGGTGCTGCCCACGCCGTAAAGCGCGTGCGGGGCAAGCGCCGTGTAAACCTCGAAGCCGCCCATCAAGCAAGCGTCAAAGCCCACCACGTCCAGACGCGCCACGCCCGCGCGTGCCCGAAAGTCGTCCAGGCCCTCGCTCAGCTCTTGCAAGGTCATCACGTCGTTCGCGTCCGCGTCTATCGCCACGCCTTGCCACGATCCGCCGTGATCCCAAACCACCAGCGCGTAATGCTGAGCCGGATATTGAGACACACCCCAAGTCAGGAAATCCGCCAACGTGCTCGGATCAGCAGAGTTCAGCTCGCCCAAATCGTCCAACAGTTGCGCGTTGACACTGCCGAGGCGCGTATCACGCACGACGAAATAGCGCCGCGTGTCCGTCCAGTCACCGCCGGACGTGTCATAGTCGGCGGCGCGGTCCATTTGCACCACCACGTTCACGGCTTCGGTGCTGCCCACGAACTCCATTTCGTCCAAGTCGGCCATGCCATAGGCTTCGAGGTCGTTGTCGGCAGCCATGTAAACGAAGACCGTCCATTGCGCCACACGCTCGCGGGCACGTTCCGCCGTGATAGGCGTGCCGTGAACGTTCGCCGCGCGTCCCTGCATATAGGCGACGTACTGCGGCGGGTAAACCTGCGCGGACCATCCCTCACCAGAAGCAGCGGGCGTTGGTGCGGCTTGCGAGACGTTCCCAGAAAGGAACATTGTCAGCGCCAGGCTCACCAACAGCACCCACGCCACCCATTTTTGTTTATCGGCCATGCCTGCAACCTCCACTTGGTCGTTTGTTCTTGCGATCCCCCACCGCTTATGTCTCTATCATACCCCGAAAAAGTGGCCGACTTGTGCACCATCGGTGAAAAAACAACGAAAACCCGCGCGGTCAACGCGGGTCGCAACGGTTATTTTCTTCTCCGCCGTGCGGGCAAACCCTACGCGCCGGAAGCGCTTGGCGCGGCCTCGCAGTCCCAACGCCCGCCGATGACCTCAATTCCGCCGCCCTTCACCAAGCGGATGCGCCCCTCCCCTTCCAGGCGGTAAAGATGGTAGCGCACGGTGGAGGTGGCAACGTAACAAACCTCCGCGAGGTATTTGGCGCTCGGGGAAAGGCCGTCATGGGCGCGCTTGTAACGCACGATGTAATCGAAAATGCGGTCGCGGGTGTGTTCCTCGGAATTCACGACGACGTTCACCGCCCAACCTCCTCACTCGCTCCAACGGGTGTGCCCCGCGCCGTCGGACGCCCCACACATCCCTAACAGACGGCGTGAATAGAACAACTGTTCTGGACACAGCATCAGTATAAGCGCACGATGTGCCCGTCGTCAACAGGGCGCGCGCAATCCGAACGCACTTCGAGCACATTTCCAACGCCGCGTTAACTGCCGCTCGCCAGCCGCTGAACCTCGAAGCCCTCGCCGGCAGGCGCGTTCAAATTCACAAGCACTTCGCGCCCGCCCCAGCCGTGCAGCAAATCGTGCGCACGCACACGCACCTGCCCCACATCTGCCGGAATGACGATGCGCGCCTGGCTGCGCGTGAAGGGTTGTTCGTCCACGTGCGGGTGGGCCAACACGCGCGTAAAAGCCGCGTCCGGCTGTGGCTTGAGCGCCGTGCCGTCCGGCAGCAACACGTCCCAACCGTCCGCGTAGTGTTCCCAGCCCGTGTCCGGATGCGACACGGTCACATAAAAAGTCCACGTTTGCGGGGCGGTTTCCTCCGCGCGCACGAAAAGCACGTCCGCATAGCTCGGCGGCCCAGAGAACACGACCGCGTCTTCCGACGATGGCACAAAAAACGTCACGCCGAAAACAGCGCCCAATGCCAACAACGCCAACACACCAACCCAGCGTCCGCAACCCATCGTTTGCCCCTTTCTGCGTTGCGGTGACAACGCCTCTTCAACACACCTCCAGGCGGGAATTCGCTACGAAAGCTTGTTTTATACTATACTTGGAAACTGCGTGCGGGGAGAGTAAGAAAGAAATGAAAGCAACGAGGAAATCCCGTGAGTGAAGAACCGGCGGTCAAAGTTCTGGTAGTGGACGACGGGCGCGACAATCGCGAGTTCATCGTAGACTACATCCTCAAACCGCAGGGGTTCGTGCCGCTGCTGGCCCGTGACGGGGCCGAGGGAATGGAGCTGGTGCGCAAGCACCACCCCGACTTGATTTTGTTGGACTTGCAGATGCCGCGCATGAACGGAATGCAGATGTTGGACACACTGCAAGCCGAAGACTGGGACATCCCTGTAATTCTGATGACCTTTCACGGGTCGGAAGAAGTCGCCATCGAAGTTTACCGCAAAGGCGTGCGCGACTATGTGAAAAAGCCCTACACTGTCGAGGAAATGCTAGAAGCGATGGAACGGGCGCTTTCCGAAGTGCGTTTGCGGCAAGAAAAAGAAGCGTTGACGCGCCGCTTGCTGCACGCTAACGCCATGCTCAACCGGCGCCTGCGCGACCTCAATATGCTCTACAAGATCGGCAAAAGCGTCACCGGTCTGACCAGCCTCAAGCAGCTTTTGCCGCACATTGTGGACGCAGCGGTGCAGGTGAGCGGCGCCGAACAAGGCTCGTTGATGCTCTGGGAACGGGAGCAGCTCGTTTGCCGCGCGCTGCGTCCTCACACCGACCAAAACGCGCAAGCGTGCTACGAATTCACCGGCCACCCGATTGCGCTGCAAGTGGTGCGCAAGGGACAGTCTATGCAACTGGGGCCGGAGGAACTGGAACGCTACCGCGCCCAAAACCCCACGCTGCCGACGGCCATTGCTTGTGTGCCGCTGCGCGTGCGCGAACATGTTTTCGGCGTGTTGTGCGTTGAAAACGTCTCGATGAGCGCCGCACCCTTTGCGCAACAAAGCGTTTCGATGCTGGAAATGCTCAGCGATTACGCGGCCATCGCCATCAGCAACGCGCGCAACTACGCGGCTTTGCAAGAAGCCACCACCCGCCGCACCGAAGCGATGCGGGCCGCCTTTGAGCGGTACGTCGCACCTGCCGTTGTGGAACGGGTGCTGAAAAATCCGGAGATGCTAAAACTGGGCGGGGTGCGACGCGAGATCAGCGTCCTTTTCGCCGATCTGCGCGGTTACACGGCCTTTGCAGAACAAGCCGCGCCGGAAGAAGTCGTCGCCTTGCTCAACGAGTATTTTTCCCTGGCAATGGACGTCGTTTTTTCTCGCGAGGGCACGCTCGACAAGTTCCTCGGCGACGGGGTGATGATCTTCTTCAACGCGCCGGAAGAACAAGCCGACCACGTTTACCGCGCAGTGGACGCCGCGCTGACCTTGCAGCACATGATCGCCGAACACAACGCCGCCCACACCAATTTGGGGCTGTCTTTCGGGATCGGTGTGCATCTGGGCGAGGCCGTCGTCGGCAACGTGGGCACGCGCCAAGCCATGAACTACACCGCCATCGGGGACACGGTCAACGTGGCGAAACGCTTGCAAGAGCAAGCCCAAGCCGGTCAGGTGTTGATCTCGGCGGCAGTGGTGCAACAGCTCGGCGAGCGCGTGGAAGTCGAGCAGGTCGGCGCCGTGCCGATCAAAGGACGCCAACAGCCGATCAACACATACCGACTGTTGGCGCTGCGATGAGCGTTTGTCAAGAAAGGCGCACCGTTTTCCTTTAGGAAGCGGACGACGTAGGCACAAAACCGCGCAAATGCACCGCATCCGGCGAAAACGTGCCCGCCTGCAACGCTGCGATGAGCTGTTGCGCCTCGTAGAAATTCGGATTGAAGCTCAGCGCATGGTTTAGCTCGGCCATCGCCTGGTCAACCGCGCCCTGCTGCGCGTAGACCGCGCCGCGCCAATAGTACAGTTCCTCCACGTAAACCGTCGTGGCTTCGGTGTTGGCAACCAACGTCAGCACGTCGTCGTAACGCCCCACATGATAATACGCCTCAAAGGGCGCAAACTGATACCAGGTGGTGCGGTAGGGCATCCCCAATTGGAACGCCTTGTCGAAAGCCAGCGCCGCGCTGCCGTAGTCGCCCAGCTTGACATAGGACGTGCCCATATCGAACCACGCCCAACTGTCCGACTGATCGGCGGTGGCCTGGGCACGCGCCCGCTCCAAAGCGGTGCGCGCCGCCTCGCTGGGGTTCAGCGACGGGCCGAGCACCGCTTTGACCTCTTCGGCGCGGTCGGCGGGGTATAGCAGCACGAAAGCGTTGTCGAAGTGCCGCCACCAGCTCAGCAGATCGTCGTAGCTATGCGTGATATTCGCGCCGAGGTAGCTATCGTATATCCACACTTGCTGTGCCGTGTCGTCGTAGGCCACGACGGTTTCGTAATGTCCCATCCAGCCCAAATCTTCCACGTCGAAGCCACTTTCGATGATGATGGGAAAGCCCGCCACCACCGCCCGCTTAATCACGTCCATATCCCCGCCGAAACGCCAGATCGCGCGCACGTTGGGCAGCGTGGTCTGCGCCTGGTTGACGTATCCGACCAACTCCCAGGGCGAAACGTTCTTGTCCTCTACGTCCGGCTTCAGCCAGGCGCGCGCCACGTCTTGATCCGCCGTCCAACCGAAGTACGAAAGCGCCATTGTCAAATTGGCGCCGCCGCAGTTGTTCCAGGTTTGGTAAACGTGCGTCAGCGTGGCGCTGTTCAACCGGGCAGAGGAAGGCAAAGGTTGCGGCGTCGCACCGTCTTGCGCGGCGGCTGTCGGCACACTGAGCAAAAGCAGCAGCGCCAAAACGAAAGGCTTCCAACGTGTGTACAAACGTGTCATGGGCATCAGCATTCCTCGGCAATCTACGTATCGAATGATCGCGCGCCCGTCGGTGTGGGCGCGCCGCCGTGCGCCATTCGGCGCACCCAAAGCGGCTCCGCCGCTTTGCGCCGCGCGGAGCGCGGGGCGGGCGGCGCGCCCCATGCGCAACACGGCGACACGGGAACGCCGCGCGTGCGGCAAAAACGCCATCGCCCCCACACCGCGCCCCGCCCCACCCCGACCCTAACGCCAATGCGCCCCGCATGGCAAGGGCGCATTGTGCAGGCGGTGGGCAAACGTCCGGCGATCAGTGCGCAGAGCCGACCTGCCACACATGCACAACCGGTTTGGCCTCGTCGGCAAAAAGCTCCAACACATACAGCCGTCCGCCCGCGCGGTCGTAGGTGGCCGCGCCAAGCCGATAATGCCGCTGCCGCCCGCCGCCGATCATGTCCGGCTCCACGCCTTCCGGCAAAAACAAATGCTCGTCCACGTCCAAGGTGGCGTAAGGCTGCGGCTGCCAAGGTTTGAGCGTGCCCGCCGCCACCTGCGCCAAGTCGTCGGGATCGTAAAAAAGGAACTGTGCGGCATAATCCGTGCTCCACCAGCCGCGATAGTCGCTGTGGCCGGTGCAACCGCCCAAATCTTCCGGCGGGCAAGGCGTGCCATCGGCCAGACGGCAGAGCGTAAACGCCCCCACCATTTCCACCTCCACGCACGGCAGCTCCGCACCGGCAGGGTTCGGATACCCGTACCAGTATTTGGCGCCGGTGGCTTTCGTGCCCACCACGATCACCGCGCCAGCGCCGTCCGGCGTGCTCAGCCACGCGCCGCCTTCCCACTCGTCGGGGTGCTGATAGCCGCGCAGGGCACGCGAAAAGTCCTCGCCCCCCTCCGAACCCGCGTAAAGCAGCAGCGGCACCGGCTCCAAACGCGCACCGGCGGGCGGCGGCGAGCCGTCCGCGTTCCAGGGACGGTACGCGATCAAGGACGGCCCCATGCCGCCCCAGCCGCCATCCCGAAAGCGTCCGGTCACCAACGGGCGTCCGCCGATGTGCGCGTCCGCCCAATCTTGCGGAATGGGGAAAAGGTAGCCGCTGACGCTATACGGCGACAGATCGCCCACATACCAGGGGCCTTGGGGGTTGGGCGCGTCCAGCGTAGGCGAAAACCACCCCTGCGTGGGATGCAGCGAGTCCAACAGATGCACGCTCCAAGTCACATGCACGAGCGGGCCGGTAGCCGGCGCGTCCAAATAGGCCAAGCCTACGCGCGGCATTTCGTCCAGCCCCGTGAAAAGGCCGCCGCTCACCTCGTGGAAGCCCTGCACGAACGCCGCAACCGGCAGCGCGTCCACCGACGCGGCGATAACCGGACACGGGATGCCGATTGCGGCCACTTGATCGCCGTTCGGCATCTCGCCGTAGGGCAAACGGTCGTGGCCGGTGATGAAAAGCGCCCCCGCCCCTTGTGGATCGCCGTTGGGAACAAAAGTCATCGCGTTGCCGCCATAAGCGAACGTGGCAGGGCGCTCGCCCGCGTCCGGCAAACGGAACGCGCCCAGGTAGTGCAAGTCCTCCGGCTGCAACCCCCGCGCAGCGGAAAGCGCAGACGCTCCGAATATCGGTGCAATCAGCGCCAACAGCCACACTCCGAACACCATCCACGCCCATTGGCGTTTCATCGGCCACGTTCCTCGCAACTATGGATTTACGGCAGCGGCTCCATCCAATATTGGCCGGTTGGCCCTTCGGCCACCCAACCGAGTATGTGCTCGTTTTCCACCAACCACCAACGCCAACCGTGCTCCGCGTCACACACCGGCCCGCTGAGCACCATAAAGGTTTCCCCCGGCTCCAATTTTCCGATGATGTTACCCGTCTCCACACGCGGATCGCGGCGGACGCGGCTGGAAAGCGGGGGATCGAGCGTAATGCGCCCGGGTTCGCCGACGAGCAAACGCGGCAGCGATGCGCCCGGACATTCCAACGTGCCCACCTCAAAAGGTTCGATCCAATATTGATCGCCCTGCCCTTCACCGATCCAACCATCCCACACCCCGTGCCCGTCTATTCCCTCCACATGCCACCAGCGCACGCTGTCCGCGCACTCCGGACCGCCCCGCACCACGAAGGTTTGCCCGGGCGGGAACGTGTGCGAAATGGCCGCATCCAAGCGCGGGGCAACGCGCAACGTCGTCG
>CAZZNC010000118.1:0-7344 GCA_964655405.1 uncultured Anaerolineaceae bacterium
GGGCACGCCCCAGCCCTTGACCCAGGTCGTGCCGGAGGGACATTCGCCGTAGGCTTCGCTTTGGCTGGCGAGCGTGCCGTCGGGGTCGTAGACCTTGACCGTCACGTGCAGATAGCCGCTTGGTGGGAAGGGGACAGGGGCACCGAGGGCTGCTGCCGAAGCGTTTGCCCAAGTGTCGGTCTTGCTGCCGGACTTGTACTCCGTTGCCACGTATTCTTGGTGTACGGGGGTGTCCCCAGTGCCGTTAACGTGTGCGACGGCGTCGGTTACCACTTTGGCGCCAGGTTCCAATTGATAGACTATCGAGCCGGTTGCTGTGCCGCCGGCGCAATCCAACGTAACGCCTGTGAAAACGAGATAGTTATAGGCCGAAGCCGACGTTGCGCCAGCGGGCAAAAACGCCGCCAGCGCTAACGTGGCGAACAAGAGAACCGCTAGAGTTTTACGCATTGCCACCATCCTCCATCGCTTTTGCTTGGAGCAGAAAGAGGATATTCTCTTTCTCGCTCTTATTGAAACACAATGTTATCCTAGTAAAGATCAAACTGAATGTAAAGTGACGCAACTTCCTGTGACCTTCTTTATCGCTATGTCCAAACTTGTCTTGTAGGATCATAACAGCCTGTTTGTGTAATCCTTCATTGGGAACGATTGAGCGTTTGAAATGCGCGCTTCCAAGTGCCTAGAATACCAGTTCTATGATCGGAGGACGCCGTCATTAAAAATTCTTGATCGCTGTTAGAAAACTTTGATCACGGGGAAGACGTATAGGATGTATACCGTCGGCGCAATAGATGTTTTTTGTTTCGGGAGGAAAAAGATGAGCAAATGGAAATTTTACGTCGGAACTCTGGGGATTGTGATGGCGCTGCTGGCTGCGCCTTGGGGAGCGTTGGCCTCGGCGCCTGCGTCGCCCGCCGCGTTCCCGCAGCAAGAGGGCGGGGCACCCATCACACTCGATGGGCTGGACGGGCCGGTGAGCGTGACCTATGACGAGTGGGGCGTGCCGAACATTTACGCCACCACGCCCCATGACCTGATGATGATGCAGGGCTATGTGCAGGCGGCCAACCGCTGGTGGCAAATGGAATGGGTGCGCCATTTGGGGCAAGGACGGCTCAGCGAGATTGCCGGCTCTTCGTTGGTGCAAACGGACGTCTTTTTGCACACGATGGGGCTGGCGCGCCACGCCCAAAACGACCTAGACAACGCTTCGCCTGAAACATTGGAGGCGCTGGAAGCTTTTTCCGAGGGCGTCAACGCCTGGTTGGCCGACCGCGCGCCGGAAGACGTGGCGATGGAATATGCGGTGCTCAATCAGCTGCGCGTGGGGGCGGGAGCCGAACCCCTCACGTCTATCGAACCCTGGAGACCGCTGGATTCGGCGTCATGGTTGCACGTGATGGCGCTGGGGCTTTCCGGCGGGATGCACTATGAGCTGCTGCGTGAGCAGGTCGTCGCGCAAGCGGGCGCAGAGGCTTTGCCGTTGCTCGTGCCCATGTATGATTACGATCACATGCCGATCATCACCGAGCCGGAAGGCCGTGTGCAAAGTGCTGTGTCTGCCGTGCGTGCGCAAAGCGAACCCGCCTTCGTGACGCTGGCCGACTTGCCCGGGCTGGAAATGCTCGCGCAGTGGGAAGTGGAAGGCATCGGCTCGAATAACTGGGTGGTGAGCGGGGAACGCACCGAAAGCGGGCGGCCTTTGCTCGCCAACGACCCGCATTTAGGTATCCAGATGCCCTCGATTTGGTTCGAGATTGGCTTGCATTGCGTGGACGTGAGCGCGGCTTGCCCGTATGATGAAAGCGGCTTTGCTTTCCCTTCCACCCCCTTTGTGATCATCGGGCACAATCGGGACATTGCTTGGGGGTTGACCAACGTAGGCACGGACGTGCAAGACTTGTACCGGTTGGAGGTCAATCCGGAAAACCCGCTGCAATACCGTTACGAGGGCGAGTGGCGCGATATGGACGTGATCACCGAGACGGTCACGCCCTGGGACGGCGAGCCGGTGAACGTGCCGATTCGCATGACACACTTTGGGCCGGTGATCAACGAAGTGGTGGGCGTGGGCGAGCCGTTGGCGCTGCGCTGGGTGGCCGCCGAGCCTAACCGCAACTTCCGCACTTTCCGGCTATTGGCAAGCGCCAGCAATTGGGACGAGTTCCAAGAGGCCGTTTCCTACTTTGACCTGGCTGCGCAAAATTTCGTTTACGCCGACCGTGATGGGCACATTGGCTACATCATGTCCGGACGGGTGCCGTTGCGCGTGGAAGGGCACGACGGTTCGATGCTGGTGGACGGCACGACAGCGGACTATGAGTGGCAGGGCTTCGCCGACCCGATGGACAATCCGCGTCTTTTCGACCCGCCCGCCCACTACATCGTGACGGCCAACAACGCGGTTGTGCGTCCGGAAAGCGTGCCCTTCGTAACGTCGGTGGACTGGGCTTTCGGCTATCGCGCGCAGCGTGTGGAGGAAATGTTGCTGGCGACCGAAAAGCACACGGTGGAAACGTTCCAGGCCATGCAGTTCGACAACCTCAATGCGGCGGCGGTGCGTGCTGTACCCTGGTTGCAGGGGCTGGCGCTGGACAACGCGCGTTTGGCCGAGGCGGTGGACTGGTTGGCGCAGTGGGATTTCCAAAACGATGCGGCAAGCTCACAAGCGGCGCTTTTCAACGTGTTTTGGGATCGCTTTGTGCCGCTGGTATTCGACGAAGTGCCGATGTACGCCGAGAGCTTCAATTTGCGCCGTTTCGAACCAATGTGGGACAATCCCGAGTATCCGGTTTGGGCCAATGCGAATCTGGGCACGAGCGACCCTGCGGAACTGGCCGCCCGTGCGCTTGGCGAGGCGCTGGACTGGATGGAAGAAAATTACGGCACGGATCGGGAAGCGTGGCAATGGGGGCAAATGCACGTGGCGGACTTCCAGGCCGCGCCATTGGGCCAGTTGCCGGAAGGGCTTGACCCGAAATTGGACGAGATGTTGCCCTTCCTCAACGCGATCTTCAACCGCGAAACACCCGCCAGCGGCGGCCCTGCCATCGTCAACGCGACGGGCTGGGATGTCGGCTCCGGCGATTTTTTGGTGTACAGCGTGCCGAGTATGCGCATGGTGTTGGACGTGGGCGCGTGGGACAATTCACAAGCGATCCACACCACCGGCCAGAGCGGTGACCCGCAGAGCAAGCACTACGGGGACATGGTGAAGCTGTGGGCAACCGGCCAATATCATCCGCACCGCTTCAGTCAAGATGCTATCCAGGCGGCGGCGGTGGAAACGTTGACGTTTGTTCCTGCGCAGTGAGTGGCGCGCGTTGGTGAACAGAACGCGGGGGCGCTGTGCGGCGCCCCCGTTGGTGTGAAGGGAGAGACCGATGCAGAGCGAGCGGGTGCGCAAGGCGTGGAGGTGGGCGGTTTTGCCCGCGCTGGTATATCTGAGTGTGGCGCTGGCGCTCACCTGGCCGCTGGCGCGCGGGCTGGAAACGACCGCGCCCGGGCTGGGTTACGCGGACACCTACGAAATGTTGCGCCAAGCCTGGGACGCGCACGAACAGCTCGCCGCAGGCCAAAACCCGCTCGTGCAAACGCGCATTGCCTACCCGCACCGCTTCACGAGCTGGCTCACCTGGGCGCGTCCGTTGCGCTGGCTGCCCGGGGCACTGTTGATGGCCGTCTTGCCGCCGGTCACGGCCTTCAACGTATGGTTGCTGGGCACGCTGACGCTCGACGGGTTGGCCGCGTATGCGCTGGGCCTGGCGCTGAGCGGTGGCAGGCGTTGGGCGGCGCTCTTGGGCGGGCTGGTCTTCATGCTCTTTCCGCAACAGCAGGGCCAACTGGCCGCCGCGCACCTGGACGTGTTGGCGGTGTACGGCTTGCCGCTGCTGGCGCTGTGTTGGTGGCGGGTGCTCTTTGCGGAGGGGAGCTGGCGCTCGGTGATCGCGGGCGGGGCGTGGCTGACGCTCGCCGCGCTGGGCACGCCGACCGCGTTGGTTTACCACGTGCTGCCGGTGATCGCCTTGCTGGGCGCGTATGCGCTTTGGAGCAAGCGGGGGCGGCTTTGGCCGCGCGAGCGGCGCTGGCGGGAGTGGCCCGCCGTGCGCGCGTTGGCGCTGCTGGCCTGGGGTGGGGTGCTGCTGGCGATCTTTTTTGCGCCGCTGCTGAGCGACGCGGGGCAGGCGGAGCTGGCGGCCTTGCGCGAAACGGGGCGCGTGCGCTATAGCTTGGACGCGCTGAGCTTCGTCAGCCCGTCGCCGTTTGGCTTGCTGGCGGAGGTGGGATTGGCGCCGGGCTACACGCGGGACGTGCTGGGCACGAACGCGGTGGAGGGCGCGGCCTATTTGGGGCTGACCGCGAGCGCGTTGGTGGCGGTGGCGGTGTGGCGGCGGCGGGAGGCGCGCGTGTGGTTGCTGTTGGCGCTGGGCGCGGCGCTGCTGGGGCTGGGGCCGCTGTTGAAGTGGCGGGACGCGCCCGTGCAGCTTGCCGTCGAGGGTGCGCAAACTTATGTTACACTGCCTTACGCCGCGCTGGAAGAGTTGCCTGCCCTGCGTGAAACCCGCACCCCCGGGCGCTTTGCCGGAGCGTTGGCCCTGGCGTGGAGCGCGCTCGTCAGCATAGGGGCAGCTGCGGCCTGGGACGCGGTGCGCGCCGAGCGCCGCGCGCGCAAGCGCGCGCACGGTGACGCTGCCCCGCGTCACCGTCGAGCCGTGCCAAAGGCACGGCTTGCGCTCGGCGCGCCGACGGCAGTGCTGCTCGGCGCCTTGATCTTCGCCGAGTACAGCTTATTTGCACCGTTCCCCACCGGCCCCGCCGCGCAACCGGCGTACTTCCGTGAGCTGGCCGCGCGGTCGGACGTGCGCGCGGTTTACAACGCACCGGCCACGCACTTTTTGGCGCGGATGCAGGCGATGGCGCAGCAGATCGTGCACGGCAAGCCCATGATCGGCGGGCAGCTTTACCGCCGTTCGCCACAAAATCCGGCGGAACTGGCGCTGTTGGACGCGGCGGTGACGGGGCAGGGCGGCGCGTTGACCGCCCCGCCGCCGGAGCAGCTCGCGCCGCTGGTGCGTGTGGCGAGCGCGGATCGCGTGATCCTGCATAAGCGCTTCGTGCAAGACGTAGACGTGGCGACCGCGCGGCTGGCGGCGGCTTTCGGCGCGCCGGAGTTCGAGGACGGCTGGCACGCGGCCTACGTTGTGCCGCCGGACGCGCCGCTCCCGTCCGCGCAGTGGGTGGCGGGCGCGGACTGGGCGCGTTTGCCGTCGGGCGAGGCGCTGCTGACCGCCGAGGCGGGCGACTGGTACGTTTACACGCCGGACGCCTTCGGCGAACTGCGCGTGCCGATCCGCGCGGTCGGCGCGGGGGGACGGGTCGGCGTGGCGCTGGACGGGCAAACGGTTGGCGCGTGGCACGCGGAGGCGGGCGAGCTGCGCGTGCCGCTGTGGGCGGGCGCGGGCTTCCATACGCTGCGCTTCACCGCGCTGGACGGCTGCGCGCCGTACCCCTTCGCGGCGGAGTGCGTGGCCGCGCCGCTGCTCGGTCAGCCGTGCGTCCCCGCCGATCCGCCGCTGTGTGTGAGCGTGGCGCTCGGTGCGCTGCAATGGGTGCCGCTGCCCGCGCCGCAGCCGCTCGACGTGGCCTTGGGCGAGGGGCTGCGCCTGCGCGGCTGGACGCTGGACGTAGACGCGGCGGCGCGGCAGGTGCACGTGCGCCTCTTCTGGGAGGCGGCGGGGCCGTTGCGGGCGGACTACGCGCTTTTCGTGCACCTGGCGGACGCGGAGAGCGCGGCGCCGTTGGCGCAATTCGACGGCTTCCCCGCGCTGCCGACTTCCGTTTGGGAGGCTGGCACGCGCTGGGTTTCCGACGTGCCGCTCGACGTGCCGCCGGACGTGCCCGCCGGTGAGTATGCGCTCAACGTGGGTTGGTTCGTGCCGCAAACGGGCGCGCGGCTGCCTGTGCAAACCGCGCGCCGCTGGTCGGACGCCGGAGTGGTGTATCTGGGTGCGCTGACGTTGCCCTGAGCGAGCTACTTGTAGCCAACGCGCGCCCCGTGCGGGATCGCCCCGTCGGGGAATTGAGTCAGCACGACGTTGATATCCAAATCCACGTTGATAACCGCGCCCTTGCCGACGGTGTAGCGCGCGGGAACGGTGCTGTTTTTGCCCACCGTGACGATGGCGCGGGCGGTGGGGACGTCGCTGCGCTGCCCGACGTGCGCGCCTTCTTGCACGATCACGCCCTTGTCCACGATGCTTTGTTCGATCACCGTGCCGCGCTCGATGTAGCTGTCGGTCAGGATCACGCTTTCGTAAATTAGCGCGTCCGGCCCCACGTAGACGCCCGGGGAAAGCACGCTGCGGATCACACGCGCGCCTTGGCCCACGTGTGCGCCGTCCGTGATCATGCTGTCCACGATGTGCGCGCCTTCCTCGATGCGCACGGGCGGGCGTTCTTCGCTGCGGGTGTGAATGATCCACGAGCGGTCGTTGAGGTCGAGCGAGGGCGGCGTGCAAAGCAAGTCCATGTGCGCCGCCCAATAAGCGTCAATCGTGCCCACATCGATCCAATAGCCGTCAAAGGGGTAGGCCATCACCTTCAACCCCAGCTCCAACATGCGCGGGATGATGTTATAGCCGAAGTCGTGGCGAGAGTCTGGCCGCCGGGCGTCTTCTAGCAACAATTCTTCGAGCACTTCCAGCTTGAATACATAAATGCCCATGTTGGCGAGGTTGCCGGGGGGATCCGGGGGTTTTTCTACGAAGTCTATGATGCGGCGGCTTTCGTCCGTTGCCATGATCCCGTAACGGGAGGCTTCGCTCATCGGCACTTCGATCACGCAGACGGTGGCGTCGGCGTCGTGTTCCTCGTGGTAGCTCACCAGCATTTCATAGTCCATCTCGTAAATGTGGTCGCCGGAAAGGATCAGCACATTGTCGGGATGGTTGCGGCGGATGAAGTTGAGGTTTTGCGTGACAGCGTCCGCCGTGCCTGCGTACCAGTCGGTGGCCTGGCGTCCCTGGAAAGGTTGCAGCATTTGCACGCCGCCGGTAAAGCTGCGGTCGAGGTCCCAGGGGCGGCCCAGCCCGATGTGCTCGTTGAGGCTGTGCGGGCGGTATTGGGTTAGCACGATCACGTCGAAGATGCCGGAATTGACGCAATTGCTCAGTGCAAAGTCAATGATGCGGTACTTGCCCGCGAAGGGGACGGCGGGCTTGGCGCGTTTGGCAGTCAAAATACCCAGGCGGCTCCCCTCGCCGCCTGCTAGGATCACAGCACGGGTACGCATGGACGCTCGCTCCTTACGAGTACGGCGCATGGTGTGCGGATGTTGCCAGA
>CAZZNC010000119.1:0-7285 GCA_964655405.1 uncultured Anaerolineaceae bacterium
CAAGCCAAGCGCGTTGATCAGCCCCAACGCCCCCCCCGCGCCCACTTGCCGAACGGCCCGGCGGGCCGTTCGGCGGGGTGCAGGGGTCGCTGCCCCCTGCTGGGGGCGTGGGGGCAAAGCCCCCACACGCCCCCCCCCCATCAACACCCACATACCCGCCGCGCTGAGCAGCCCCAACTGCGCGTACATGCGCGCTTCCTGGCTGTAGTACACCGCGAAGGGGCTAAGCGCCACCAACAGCGCGCCCAGCCACGCCGCGCGCACGCCAAAAGCGCGTCCCAGCGCAACGATCACCGCGACGGCGAGCGTGCCTTGCAGCGCGGAAAGCATCCGCAGCGCCAGCTCGCTTTCACCCGCCAGCGCGATCCACGCTTTGAGCAGTACGTAATAGCCCGGCGGGTGAATGTCGCGCGCGGTCGCCTCCATCAGCGCACCGAGCGGACGTTGCGCCAGCCGTAAGCTGTTCCCCTCGTCGTTCCAAAGCGATTGGGCGTCCAGCGCGTGGACGCGCAGCGCAAACGCCAGCAGCACCACCAGCGCCGGTAACAGTACCCGCGAGCGGCCCAGCCGCTCGATCAGCTTCGCCGTGCGCGCCATATTGCCATCCCCACGCCCGCAAACAACCCCAACGCCACCGCACCGATCAATAGCCAGGGCAGCGCGTGCCGCCAGCGCCAATCCAGCACAAGCACGCTTTCCGGCAGCGCGCCGCTCACGCGCACGGTGTGCTCGCCGCCGCGCAGATCGCGCGCCAACCACACGCACGCGCCCGCCGTCGCGTCGAACGTCCGCGCTGCCCCCCCGTCAATCTGGACGCGCGCCGTTCCGCTTTCCGCAAAGCACAAGCCCACGCCCGTCCCGCGCACGCGCAGCGTCAGCGCGCCGTCCGCGTCCACCTGCGGCGTGCCGCGCCACACGCCGTGCCGTCCCGCGCCGAGCGTCTTCGGTTCACCGTCCCCAATGTACGCGCGCAGGGCCTCCCACGTGCGCGTCGGGGTGAAATCCGGTTCCAGCAGGCGAAAGTAGTACCAGCTCTGCCCCTGTTCGGACGTGTCCGCGCGTTTGAAGTACCACCAAAACGTGGGGCCGAGCCAGGGCCACTCGCGGATGGCGCGCGCGTAGGCCAACGGCGCCCACTCGGCGGCCTGCGCCTCGCTGACGCGCCCGTAGCGGTTCAAATCCGCAATCGCAGGGTCGTTCGGCACAGGATTCCAGCCCGCCTCGCTGATCCAAATCGGCTTGTGCGCGTCCCCGTTGGCGATCATCACGTCGCGCAGCCACAAATGCCGCTGAAAATTGACCGTCACCTGCCGCAAGCGGCGGTCGGTGGGGCCGCTCCAAAGCCCGTAGCCCTGCACGCTGAGCACGTCGAAGCAGTCGCCCGCGCCCGCCTGGTACATGCGCTGCAAGTAAAGCAGGTCGTAGGCGTTGCGCCCGCTCAGGTCTACCGTCGGGCCGATGGCGCCGGTCACCACCACGATTTGCGGATCAACCGCCTTCAGCGCGCGGTAGGTGCGGCAGAGCATCTCGGTGTAGCCCTCGGCGCTGACGGTTTGGTCGCCCCATTCGGGGTAGAGGTTCGGCTCGTTCCAAATCTGGTAGTAGTGCAGCCGCCCCTGGTAGCGACGGGCCACCGCGACGGCAAAGTCCACGAAGTCCTGCACATCGGCGGGCGGGGTGTAGGGGTTGGTGGTGCCCGGGGGTTGACTCCAACGTGGCGGCGCGCTCAGCCGCACCAGGATTTGCAAGCCGTACTGCTCGGCCAAGTCCACGATGTGATCGTACTTGGCCCAGGCGCTGACCGCGTCCGCTTCGGTGATCTGCCCGTCGCCGTCGAGATCGTTGCGGCGGTCGGTGAAGTCCCCCTTGCCCGCGATCTCGATGTCTTCCCAGGGGAACGCCTGCCGTATCCAACCAAAGCCCGCTTCGGCGATCATGCGCACCTGGCGCTCGCGGCGCTCCGGCAACACTTCCTGGTCCAGGAAGGTGTTCACGCCAAAGGGGTTGAAGTTCGCCAGCGGCACATCGGCGTAAGGGTCGGTGCGCGGCTGGGTGCGCGTCCAGCGCATCAGGTATTGCGCGAAGCCGAGCAGTTGCGCCGCCGGCTCGGTTTCGCCGGTCGTTTCCCACAGCAGCTCGTAGACGCGCCCGTGCAAAGCCAGGTCCGCGCCGAGCGCGCCCGCGCCCAGCGCGATCAGCAGCGCCAGCGCGATCAGCGTGCGCGGACGAAAGCCGAACCCACGGCGTGTGGAAGTACGTTGCGTGTTTGTGTTCATGCGCGCGATTGTACAGAGCCAGCGCGCGGATCACAAACCGCCACCCGCCCGCCTAGACGCTGCGCAACAGCGCGCGCCAGGCGATCAGCGTCACCGCCGGTGAGGGGCGTTTTTTGTCCGCGAACTCCCAATCCTTCCAGGCGCGATACATCGAAGCGGGCGTGAAGCGTCCGGCCTCGTCGGCCTGTTCCAACAACACCGCGCGCATCTCCGCGTAGCGCGCATCTTCTCGCGCAGCCTTGTGCTGGCTCAACACGTCCAGCACGTGCAAAATGTCGTACCACACCAGCGGCAACTTGGGCTTGCGAAAGTCCGTGCCCATCGCAAAAAGATAAGGCCGCCGCTCCCTGCGCGCTGCCCAAAGCCCCAACAGCGTCTCAATCCCCGTTTGGATCGCCTGCGCCTTGCCTTCCAACTCCCCTTCGTAGGCCGTCAGCGCCTTGAGCGCGAGCAGCGTCGCATAGGGGCAGGGGTCAGCCTTGCGCCCGGGGCCGCGAAACTTTCCCACGCCGCCCGTCGCACACGGCCAGCCGTTGTCACGCAAACGCGCCACCAGGTGCGCCGCCGCTCGCTCCACGCGCGGATCGTTTCCCGCGCCGAGTTTGCACAAAATCCACAACACCAACGGCGCATCACACAACATCCAAGCGAGCACCGGCCCGCCGGTGTCCACAGCGCCGCGCTTGAAGTCAAAGAGGATCAAAAACGCGCCATCCTCGGCCTGGTGCGCCAGGATGTGCTCGACGATTGTGCCCATGCCCTCATCGTCTGCACGCAACCCGATCTCGGTCAGGAACGCGAGCCGGTGCAAGTGATGTCCGGCCTTTTTGTGGTTGTTCAACGGCGGCCCAGGCCAATCTTGCAACGCGCTCACCATCGCCACCACGCGCTGGTCGGCCAGCATGGCAGCGCGTGCCGCCTGAACCTGTAGCAAATCTTCCGGCTGACCGAGCAAGTCGCGGCGTGTGCGGTAGCGTACCCACGCATCGCCCTCGGCCAACAGCCAATCGGGGATAGAAGCAGAAAGGGACATGAACGGGTTCTCCACAATGAAGAGGTCTCTATCCCCATCATAGATCGAATGTTCTACAGGCCGCAAATCGCACGAACCTTCGCTCAGATGTGTTTGCGCTCTAACGCGAAACTGTGGCTTTTCCTACACAACGCCAACGCAAAGTTCGTAGGATGAAAACGGCGGACGGCGTTTTTTCACAACTTCACCGAGGAGGTGCTCAGCGTGGACAAAAAACGACGACGGTTACACTTTTCTTTGGCCTATTTCGTCGTGACCCTTCTGGGAATATGGCTGTTCCAGGTGCTGATCTTCCAGCCTCTGATCATCCAGGCACAGGAAGTGCCCTACAGTCAATTTCGCCAAGACGTATCCAGAGGCTATGTCAAAGAGGTAACTCTCAGCAAGGATCGCATCTTCTTTACGTTTTATGACCAAGGCGAACCCAACGCCCCCGAGGACTTGCCCACCGACCGCGCCGGTTACACCTTCAACACGGTAAGCGTGCCGGAAGACAAAACATTGGTGCAAGACTTGCTCGACGCGGGCGTGCAGTTCCGCGCCGAACCGCCCGGCAACGGTTTGTTGGTAACGCTGCTGGGTTGGATCATTCCCGTTTTGCCCCTCGCGCTGCTCTGGTATTTCCTCTACAAACGCATGGGGGGAGGCACGCATATCATGTCCTTTGCCAAGAGCCGCGCCCGCGAGCTAACCGGCGAGCTGACCGGCGTCACCTTCCAGAACATCGGCGGGCTGGAGGAAGTCGAGTACGAACTCAAGGAAATTATCGAGTTCCTGAAGAACCCCACGCGCTTCACCAAACTGGGCGCCAAGCTGCCCAAAGGCGTGCTGCTGGTGGGGCCGCCCGGGACGGGTAAAACCTTGCTCGCCAAAGCGACCGCAGGAGAAGCGGGCGTGCCCTTCTTCTCGATCAGTGGGTCGGACTTCGTGGAAATGTTCGTCGGCGTGGGCGCGGCGCGCGTGCGCGACCTCTTCGAGCAAGCCAAGAAGAAAGCGCCCTGCATCGTCTTCATCGACGAGATCGATACCATCGGCCAGGCGCGCGCTTCCGCAGGAGCATTGCGCGTCAACGACGAGCGCGAGCAAACGCTCAACCAACTGCTGACCGAAATGGACGGCTTCGAGCCGAACCAGGGCGTGGTGATCATGGCCGCCACCAACCGCCCCGACATCCTCGACCCGGCCTTGTTGCGTCCCGGGCGTTTTGACCGGCAGATCCAAGTCACGCTGCCCACCGAGGCCGGACGCCTGCAAATTTTGCGCATCCACACGCGCGAAATGCCGCTCGCCCCCGAGGTGGACCTGGAGCGGCTGGCGCGCATCACGCCCGGATTTTCCGGCGCCGACCTGGCAAATCTCGCCAACGAGGCCGCCTTGCTCGCCACGCGCCGCAACGCCGAGCAAATCACGATGGCGGACTTCGAGCAAGCGCTCGAGCGCATCGTGGCGGGTTTGCAGCGCAACGTGCCGCTGCGGGACGAGGTGCGCCGCCGTGTGGCGTATCACGAGGGCGGGCACGCGCTGGTCGCCGCGCTGTTGCCGGATACGGCCCCTGTGCACAAAGTGAGCATCATCCCCACCGCCAAAGGCGCGCTGGGCTTCACGCTGCAAATGCCGGAAGAAGACCAGTACCTGATCGGCGAAGGCGCACTGCGCCAACGCATCGCGGTACTTTTAGGCGGACGCGCGGCGGAGTTGCTCATCTTCGGTGAACCTTCCACCGGCGCCGCCGACGATCTGCAAAAAGCCACACAGATCGCGCGCCGCATGGTGACCGAGTTCGGCATGGCCGAGGCACTGGGGCCGGTGCGCTATGTGACGGACGCAGGGGCCAACTACTTGGGCGAGCAGATCATGCTCCGGCCAGAGATCAGCCCACAAACCCAAGCACAAATTGACCAGGCAGTGCGCCAATTGGTGGAAGAAGCCCAGCAAACCGCGTTGGAATTGCTGCGCGAACATCAGAACGCGCTGGACACGGTGGCGCACACACTGCAAGAAAAAGAAGTCATTCACGGCGAGGACATCCGGCGCATTTTGACGGATGAAAAAACCGCGCGCTAAAACCTACGCTCGCTCAACGGGAAATAGGCGCTTGTCGAACACGGCGCCTATTCCCCGCGTGAGCACGCACCATCCCCCCGCAATTGTGCGACTATCAAAATACAAGCGCACAAAGAGAACACATCGTTCACTTCAAGGAGGGTCTGACATGCGTTTAGATTTCCATCGTTGGATTGTCGTGTTGTTTGCTTTCGTACTGGTCGCAAGCGGTCTTGGAATGTCATGGGGCACTCCGGCCACCCCCGCTGAAGCGGGCGGGTCGTGGTCCGCATGGCTTTATAGCCCCACCGCGGCCAAGCTCGTGCACATCTTCCCGAATGGGCCGACCGAAGAAATGGCATTGCCCGTTTCGGCTACGGTGTCCCCACCCAACACAGTTGCCATCTCACCGGATGGAAATCTGCTGGCGTTTTGCGTCACGGACGATACCGCCACCGCCACGCTTTACATCTACCAACTTTCCGACATGGCGCCGCTTTTCACCCACCAAGAAAGCAACGTGGCCTATTGCAGCGTCACGCGGTATGCGTTCATGGACGACAGCTCAGCGTTGGCTGCAACTTTCTTTTACAACCCCGCACCAGACGGCAACGGCTTCCCCACATGGAAGATCGCCGTCATCGAAACGGAATACGGGGACGAACTCACCGCCCTTTATCAGGACGGAGCGAACGTCACCGCTGCTGCCGCCGACATCGCAGGTATGTCCCCGCGCGTGATGGGTTTCCAAAAAGTCGGCGCGCCTTTCGTCATCTTCCAATTGATGCCCTGGGCAATGGAGGGCGGCTGTGAGAGGCAGGGTTTTGCCTGGAATCTTTCCAACAACACGGTCATGCCCTACGAGATCGCCGGTCACTTTGCCGCAGACTACTTACCGGCTGCGGGTGAAGCGATCTGGGTAGCGACCAACCCGTCGCTGCCTGTGGCGACCTTCGTTGAAGGGCCGGCGTGCGTGGGCAATATGGTGATGTACGGCAGCAAAGCCACCCAGCCCTACACTATCTACGTGGACACAGAAAACCCGATTATGGCGGTGGCCTTCATCAACAACGGGCAACACCTGGCCGTCGGGCGCTACATCAACAGCGCAATGCAGTGGGAAGCGCTCGACCGCAACGGCTTCACCAATCCGCTGCCGCCCAGCGCGGACGCGCGTCAACTTTACGGCACGATGGATGGGTACATTTTCTTGCGTGAGGACATGAACAGCACGCAACTCTTCTATCACCGCATCGGCGCGCACCCTGTGCCGGAAGAAAGCGTGCAATGGCAAGACACCAGCGGCGCAATCTGGACGGTGGCGTGGGTAACGCCTATGCAACCCGCCGAAGCTCTGCCCGCCTTCCCGCAAATCCCGATGGGGGACTAGCGTTTTAACGTTCCCCTCCACGTAAAAAAACGGGGCGGCCCACCTTCGGGCACGCCCCGCGTTTTTTCCCATCGTCCACGCCGCTTTACGGCCAGGCGGGCAACAGAATCACTTGTCCATTTTCCGCCAGCAACCAATGCGGCCACCACCCCACCCCAAAAAGGCTGAGGTGTATATCTTTTTTGTACGGTGTGATGCGGTACTCTTCGATTGCGTGCGCGATCTCGCGCCATTTGCGGTCTACGGCGGCCAGTTCGTGCTCCATTTCCGCGTGTAGCTCTTCCATATCCGCTTGTAGCTCACGGATGCGCTGCTCGGCGTCGTAAACGCCATCGTCGGCGCGCTGGCGGTAACGACGGCTGCGGCTGACGCGCGAAAGCGTGTACGTTGTGCGCCCACGCAACAAGCTCAACGCCGCTTCGCCCATCGTAAAGAGTTCTTCGCTGCGCAGTGCATCGGACTGTTGACGTCCGGCGTCACGGTCGCGCGCCGCCTTGCGGAGCTTGGATTCGATGCGGTCGAACTTGTTATCGTAACGCGAGG
>CAZZNC010000120.1:0-7259 GCA_964655405.1 uncultured Anaerolineaceae bacterium
CATTGAAGCGGTGATTTTGCGCGCGCTGGCAAAGAACCCCGACGAACGTTACCAGTCCGCCGAGGACTTGGCTTCGGACTTTGCCAACGCGGTCTACGGACGGCCTACGGCAGCCGGAACGGTCGTGCCGGAAGAAGATATGATGGAAACGCTCGTCGGCGATGAGGACGCCATCCCCGCGCCGGTCACCCCGACCGCCGTCGCCGCGCCTGCGCCGTTGACCCGTGCCGGTGCGCCCACCGACGACGTGGCCGAAGTAGCCCCGCCGCGCAAGAGCAAAAGTGGGTTGCTCGTTGGGGCGGCGCTGGCCGCTTTGCTGATAATCGGCGTGGTGGCGGGCTTGCTTTTGAAGGGGGGCGGGGGGAAAGAAGTGGCCGTTGTGCCCACCGACACCCCCACCGCAACGCTGACCGCAACGCCCACGCTGACGCCCACCCACACCATTACGCCCAGCGCCACCCCGCGCACCACCACCGCTACCATCCTGACAGAGCGGGCCAACGTGCGCAGCGGCCCGGGCATGGGCTACGATGTGATCGGCACGCTTTCGCGCGACGATGAGGTGTTGGTTACAGGGGTGAGCGAAGACGGCGGCTGGTATCAGGTGGTTTACCAAACACAACTGGGCTGGATTTCGGCGGAGATCGTGCGCATCACCGGCAATTCCAATATCGCGGTGGTGGCGCTGCCGACCGACACCCCAACCCCCACGCTCACGTTCACGCCGACGGCGACACATACCCCCACGAGCACGCCCACAACCACCGCTACGCCGACTACGGAAGCGACACAACCGCCTACCGAGCCAGCCGGTGTGCAGCGGGACTTGGTCGTGCCGAGCAATTTTATTCCCATCGCCGTCCCCAATCTGGCCCTGACGTTCGAGTATCCTGCCAACTGGTTGCAACCTTCCACGTTTGGCGCGCTGACCCTGCTCGTACCGGTGAACGCCAACGACCCGCTTTCCAGCGCCTACCCCTCGATTGCCCTGGCGCGCGGCACGCGCGACCAATTGGCCGGTTCGGGCATCACCGGCGACGTGAGCAATCCGAAAACTGCTCTGGAGCACCCCTTCCAGTCCGATTTTTCCGGCTTTGCCCAGCCGACGACGGATTACGCTTTCCCGGGGTACACGCTCGACCTGGACCAAGAGGGGCTACACGCTTGGGGTTGGATCTTCGAGATCGGGGACAACGATTGGCTGTACATCCTGGCGATTGCCCCGTCGGGCGAATACGATCGGGCGTTTGGTGAGCGCGTTTTGCAGCGCATGGTCGCCACGATGCAGGTGGACGGTCAGCCGCTGGTTGCTCCGTTGGCGGGCGTGACCTTGAGCACCCCGCCGCTTTCGGTGGGGGGGCGCTATGTGGCGGATGCCTTCGACGACAACAGCAACGATTGGCGCTTTGGTGAGATCATTGACGGGCAGTTGGTCGTGCGCGCCTATGGGGACGACACTTACCGTTGGTCCTATCCCTACGATCTGGCGGACGGGGCGCTTGCTTATTACGTGCAAGTCACCGATAGGCTGCTCGACGACGTGGATCGCTATATGTACGGCATGACCTTTCGCATGACCAGTGACACCAGTTTTTACTTTTACATGATCACGAACGAAGGGCGCTTTGGGCTGTATGGCATAGTAGATGGCACGCTCAGCGCGATCATTCCCTGGACAGAGCTGCCGTATGTGCAAGTGGGCGTGGACACGCCCAACACGTTCGGCGTGCTGGTGATCGGCGACTATATCGAGCTGTATCTGAACGGCGAGCGTGTGGCGGCGGTGGTGGACGATTCGTTGCCGTCCGGCGGGGCGTTCCCCGCCTTCTACGTGTATCCCGATGTGCCGACGCCGCTCAGCATGGCCTTTGACAATTACGTCTATGGCGAGCTGAGCTTGGCGCCGGAGTCGGTGGACGCGCATGGACGGGTGGCGACGGGGACGCTGCTGGAAGATGCCCCGCTGCGGCGTTACGCGGCTGTTGATGCCGAGGCGTTGGGCACGGTGGACGCCAATTTGCCCTTTGTGGCGCTGGCGCGCTCCGAAGATGGGCGTTTTGTCTACGGCTACGCGCAGGGCATGACTGGTTGGATCGCCACGCGCGCGTTGCAGCTCCGTCGGGGCGGCGAGGTGTTGCCGGTGGCGGCCTTGCCCATCGAAGGCGCGGACTTTGCCGGAGAGATCGTCACGGCGTGGCCTGTGCCGGATGTGACCTTGGAGGAAGACGCGAAGGGAACGACTCTTTCCCCGACGGCGGTGCCGCCTGCCGGCATGTTGACGTATGGGCAGGACGTGAGCGACACGTTGTCGGCTGACGGGATGGCGCGTTGGCTTTTCCAGGGGCTGGCCGGTGATGCGGTGATGGTGGTTGCCAGCCCGTTGGACGTGCCCGATTTGCGCATGGCGCTAAGCGTGCTGGCGCCGGACGGTTCGGCGCTTTGCCAAAGCCAAAGCGAAACGGCGGGCGAAGCGGCGGTGATCGTGGATTGCTTCTTGGAACAAAGCGGCCTTTACACTGTGCAAATCGAAGACCTTTCCGGCGGCGGCGCGTTTGTGTTGCGTGTGAGCAAACAGTAGCGCGCGCGTTCTTTCGGCGATATTCCAACAGCCCTTCATTGCAGACGGTGGGGGGCTGTTTGTTGTTCGGCTATGAGCGTTTGTGTTGCCGAAATTTTTTTGGCGGCGGGCGTTTCTTTGCGCATATACGTATTGCGCCGTACCACCGCCACCCCCCACAGCGTCAACGCGCCGCCGAGCAGCAGCCCCGCGGTCAGTGGCTCGCCCAGAATCAGCACACCGGCGGCTGCGGCCACGATGGGATTGTAGTTGAAATAGGCACTGGTGCGGGTGGGGCCGATCTCGCGCAGCCCGATATGCACGGCCACGTAGCCGCCCACGCCGGAAAGGATGCCGCTATAGAGCACGTTGGGCACGTTGTGCAGCGGCAGCGTCTGGGCGGAAAAATGTACCAACTGCGGCGCACTGATGATCAGCAGTCCGACGGTGGTCAGGATGTATTTCCAAATCGCCATGGTCATCCCGCCCACGCGGTCTACAATCGGCTTGCTGGTGACGTTGCCCAGCCCGCCGACCATCGCCGCTCCGAGCACGAGTGCGCTGCCGACCAAGTCGTCGTGAGAAAGCGAAAGCCCATCCTGTGAGCGGCTGAGCACGACAAACGCCATGCCTGCCAACGTAAACAGAATGCCCAGCAGCAACCGGCGGCGGATTTCCACTAGCCCCAGCGCGATGCTGAAAAAGGCCGTCCAAGCGGGCACGGTGGCGACGAGCAGCGCGGTGTTGGCGGACGTGGTGCGTTTGATGCCCAGCGCAAAGCCGATTTGGTAGAGCAGGGGGCCGCTGAGTGTCAGTGCGACGAGCAGCCACAGGTCGCGGCGGGAAACATGCAGCCAAGCGCGGTCGTGCAGCGCAAAAAGGGCCAGGGCGGGCAGTCCAATGGTGAAGCGCACCGCGTTGTAAGTCAGCGGATCCATGTCGGCGACGGCGTCTTTCACCACGATGAAATGAAAGCCCCAGATGAAAACCATCACAGTCATGATGGCGTCGGCACGGTGTTGGGTGAAGGTGGTTTTGAGCGTTAGCATGGGCTGCCTTTGGGTAAAAAACGGCGCTCGGCGGGATTATAGCGCGTTTTGGCGTGTGCGCGACGGTTGTGGAACTTTTCGGCCCTTCCAGACTTGACTTTTCGGTGCGCCTAAATTATAATCTCGGTTAGATGAAACTTGAACTTGGAAGCGCTTAAATTCTCGACCGTTGCAGGGGGAAAAAACCCATGTCCGCGCCCACACGCTCCGCACAACGCACACTCGCTGACTTGTCCGTCGGGCAAAGCGGGATCGTGCGCGCGTTGCACGTGCAAGGCCTGGAACGGCGGCGCATGATGGATTTGGGACTGACCCCCGGGGTGCGCGTTACCGCCGAGTTCCGTAGTCCGCTGGGCGATCCGGTGAGCTATCGGGTGCGCGGGGCGCTGATCGCGTTGCGTCGAGGGCAAGCGCTACAAATTGACATAGAGAGCGACTTAGAGCGCGTAGACGCTACAGAAAGCGATTGAGTCAGCTTATGACCACCAAACCGATTACCAAACCTTTCCTGCGTGGCGCGGCGTGTGCCACGTGCCCGCTGGCGCGCTCGGTGGAGCGGTTGGGGCTGGACGTGGACGGTTGGGATTATGTCGTGGCCCTGGTCGGCAACCCGAACACCGGCAAAAGCACGGTTTTCAACGCGCTGACGGGGCTGCGTCAGCACACGGGCAATTGGCCCGGGAAAACGGTCACGCGCGCAGAAGGCGGCTTCCGCTACGCCGACAAGCGTTTCAAGCTGGTAGACTTGCCGGGCACGTATTCGTTGCTGGCCGCCAGCGTGGACGAAGAGATCGCGCGCGATTTTGTGCTCTTCGGCCAACCGGACGTGACGATCATCGTGTTGGACGCCACGCACCTGGAACGCAACCTCAACTTGGCTTTGCAAGTGTTGGAGATCACCGACAACGTCGTCGTGGCGCTGAACTTGATGGACGAGGCGCAGCGGCGCGGTTTGCGCGTGGACGCGCGGCGTTTGGCGCGGGAACTGGGCGTGCCGGTCGTGCCGATGGTTGCGCGTAAGGGCGCGGGGATTCCGGAGTTGATCCAGGCGGTGCACGAGGTGGCGAGCGGCAAAATCAAGCCGCGCCCCCGCCGACTGGATACGCTCCGCGATCCGGCGCTGGACGCCGCAGTGAGGCGCTTGGCCGCGCGTGTGCAGCGCGCTTACCCCGCCTTGCCGAACGCGCGTTGGGTGGCTTTGCGTCTGTTGGAAGGCGATCCGAGCGTGGAGCAGGCTTTGCGTGACGGCAGCTTGAGCGATTTGGCACGCGGCACACACAACGCGCCGGTGTCGGAGCGTTTGCATTTGGCCGAGGTGCGTGCGTGAACGACGCGGCGCCCCCGCCCGATGCTGACGATCTGCTCGAAGAAGCGCGCCGCTTGCGTGCGCAGCTGCCCGCCAATTACCAGGATCGGCTGACCGAGACGCTTTACGCGCGCGCAGAGGCAATCGCCGCGCGGGTGGTGACGCCAGCCGACGAAAACCCCCCTTTCGACTTCGACCGCACGCTCGACCGGCTGGTGACCAGTCGGGTTTGGGGCTTCCCGATCATGTTTGCGTTGCTGGCGCTGATCTTCTGGATCACGATCCAGGGCGCGAACATCCCTTCGGCGCTGCTTTCCGATCTGTTGATTGGGCGTGCGCTGCCGGCGCTGAAGGATTTCGGCAGGTGGGCGGGGTTCCCCTGGTGGCTGAGCGGCGTACTTTTCGACGGCGCGTACTTGGCCGCTGCCTGGGTGGTGAGCGTGATGCTGCCGCCGATGGCGATTTTCTTCCCACTTTTCACGCTGCTGGAGGACTTCGGCTATTTGCCGCGCGTGGCCTTCAACCTCGACCGGCTCTTTGCGGGCGCAGGTGCGCACGGCAAACAGGCGCTCACTATGATGATGGGTTGGGGCTGCAACGCGGCGGGCGTGGTCGCTACGCGCGTGATCGACAGTCCGCGCGAGCGCCTGATCGCTATCCTGACCAACAATTTTGCCATCTGCAACGGGCGTTGGCCCACGCTGATCATGGTGGCGACGGTGTTCATCGCCACCAGCGTACCGGCGGCGTTGGCCGGTGTGATCGCGGCGCTGGCGGTGGTGGGTGTGGCGGTGTTGGGCGTGCTCTTCACGTTCGCGGCGTCGTGGGCGCTTTCGCGTACCATGCTCAAGGGCGAGCCTTCCGTTTTCAGCTTGGAGCTGCCCCCGTACCGTCCCCCGCGCATCTGGCAGACGCTCTATACGTCGGTGATCGACCGCACGCTGATCGTGTTGGGGCGTGCGGTGACGATGGCCGTGCCCGCCGGTGTGCTGATCTGGACGAGTGCCAATCTCACAATGGGAGGGCACAGCCTGGCCGAGCATTTGGTCCATGCGCTGAACGGGGTGGGCTGGCTGATGGGGCTGAACGGCGTGGTGCTGGTCGCTTACCTTTTCGCCATTCCCGCCAACGAGATCGTGATCCCCGCCGTATTGATGCTCACCGCGCTGACGGTGGGGGACGTGGGCGGAAGCGCAGGGCGCGGCGTGCTCTTTGAGGTGGAAAACGGGGACGCGCTGCGCGGCATTTTGCAGGCGGGCGGCTGGACGACGCTCACCGCGGTTAATCTGATGCTCTTCAGCTTGCTACACAACCCGTGTGGCACCACCGTGCTCACCATCTACAACGAAACGCGCAGCCGCAAATGGACGGCAGTGGCGACGTTCATGCCGTTGGTGCTGGGCTTTGCGGTGACCGTGCTGGTCGCGGCGCTGGCACGGCTTTTCGGTTGGGCGTGAAGGCGCGGGGCCTGGCCCGTCGGCGATCGGTCGTTGTCGTCGAACGTTCGTCGCCAGTGGGCGCGCCGCCGTGCGCCATTCGGCGCACCCAAAGCGGCTCCGCCGCTTTGCGCCGCGCGGAGCGCGGGGCGGGCGGCGCGCCCCATGCGCACGGTGACGGCCCAAGTGTCCTTGTCCGACGCGCGTTCACCTTACGGCGCAACTTCCGGCGGGTAGGGCAGCTCGTCCAGGTTGTACGGCGTGGAGCTGCTGATCACGTCCCCGTTTATCCAGCCGCGCACCCCGTCCAACGTTTCCACCAACAGCCATTGCCCATCCATGTTGCGCCCATAAAGCGCCAGGTCCGTCCACAGCGGCACAGTTGCCACCACTGGGTACTGTGCGCCCGGGCCTGTGCGCAAATTGTTGGCTTCTTCGCTGGTCTTGATGTAGCCTTGCACCGCGCCGAACGGACGACGTGGCAAAGTGGGGGCCTCGTCGTAAATGGGCAACGCAACCGGCACGTGCATTTCCAACCCATACGTGGGCAGCCAGCCAATTTCCCCGTCGTAGGTGCGCGCAAGCGTCCATACGCCGCTGGCGTCCTGTCCATAAACGTTCACCGGCACGCTTGCCGGCGCCGTGCTGTTGGTGTAATAGGCTTCTTGCGGGCGGCTGTAAAGCGTGGTGTCCTGCGGGGGAACGGCGTTCCCAGGCAGCGGCACGATCTCGATGCGCGGCAACACGTCCATCGGCAAATGAGCCACGCGCCCCGCCTCATACGGCATCACCTCGCCCGCGTAATCGCCCAACGCGCTCACCGTGTAGCCTGCGAAGACCACCGTGCCGCTTTGTCCGAGGATCGTTTCCTTGTACAGCGAGGTCACCTGCAAAGCTCCGCCGCTGCGCGC
>CAZZNC010000121.1:0-7192 GCA_964655405.1 uncultured Anaerolineaceae bacterium
CATGGACGAGACCATCGAGTATGCGCGCGCGGGCGACGTGGACTTGGCGATCTTCGCGGGCGACGCCTTCAAGACGCGCAACCCCACGCCCACCTACGAGCGCGAATTTGCCTTCCGTGTGCAAGAGCTGGCTGAGCTGTGTCCGGTGGTGTTGCTGGTGGGCAACCACGACCTGCCCGCGTCCGTTTTGCGCGCTTCTAGCATCGAAATTTACGACACGCTGCAAGTGCCCAACACACACTTGGGGCGCGAATACGCGTTGCACGAAATCGAGACCAAGCGCGGGCCGGTGGTGGTCGCCACCGCGCCCTATCCGGTGCGCCAACATCTGCTCGGCGAGCGCATCTTGCCGCACGCGGCCACCATCGGCGAGATCGATGCGCAGTTGCGTGACGAACTGATCGCGCGTTTGGAACGCCTGGCGGCAGAAGCCGCGAGCTACCCCGACGACGTGCCGCGCATTCTGGTGGGGCACTTCAGCGTGGTGGGCGCACTTTGGGGCAGCGAGCGCAGCGTGATGTTGGGGCGCGACGTGAGCGTGCCGCTGAGCGTGTTGGACAACCCCGCTTGGGACTATGTGGCGCTGGGACACATCCACCGCCATCAGTGCCTGACCGTCGAGCGCGAAGGCACGCCGCCGGTGGTTTATTCCGGCAGCGTGGAGCGTGTGGACTTCGGCGAGGAGATCGAGCGCAAAGGCTTTGTGTGGGTAGAGCTGGCGCGCGGGGCTACACGATGGAAATTCGTGGAGCTGGAAAACGTGCGCCCCTTCCGCACGCTGCGCGTGGACGTGCGCGGCGCAGGCGATCCGACGCAGGTGGTGCTGGAAGCGATTGCGCGCGAAGACGTGCGCGGCGCGGTGGTGCGCGTGATCATCAAAGCTGATCCGGAGGCCGAAACGCTGTTGCAAGACCGCGCCATCCGTGCCGCGCTGCGCGAGGCGGGCGCTTACTACATCGCCGCGCTGCAACGTGAAGTGGAACGCCCACACCGCTTGCGGCTGGGCACGTCGCCGGAGGGCTTGACGCCCGAAGAGCTGCTCGAGCGCTATTTGGCCGCCAAGCAGATCGCGCCGGAGCGCGTTACCGAATTGATGGAACATGCCCGCTCGATTTTCGAAACGGACGTATAGGGGTTTGAGGGATGCTGCCCATTCGCTTGAAAGTCCAAAACTTTTTGGCTTATCACCACGAGCAGGAGATCGATTTTTCCGCGTTGCACGTGGCTTGCCTGACCGGCCCGAACGGGGCGGGTAAGTCCTCGCTGCTGGACGCGATCACCTGGGCGCTGTGGGGCAAAGCGCGCACCCGCAGCGACGACGACTTGATCCACCAGGGGCAGCGAGAAATGCTCGTGCAACTGGACTTTTGGCAAGAGGAAAACCAATATCGGGTGGTGCGCAAACGCCAACGCGCGCAAACGGCGCGAGGTTCTGGGCGCAGCACGCTTGACCTTTTCGCTTGGGACGCCGAACAAAATCTCTGGCGTCCGATCAGTCAGGGATCGCTGCGCGCGACCAATCGCGCCATCGAGGAACTTTTGCGCTTGGACTATGAAACGTTCGTCAACTCCGCCTTTTTGCAACAAGGGCGCGCGGATGCCTTCACGGTCAAGACACCGGCCAAGCGCAAGGAAATTTTGGCCGAAATTTTGGGCTTGAACCGCTGGCAGCGCTATGAGGAGCGCGCCAAAGCGCGTTTGCGCAGCATCGAAGACGAGGTCGGGCGCATTGACTACACGTTGGACGAGATCACGACGCAATTGGCGGAGGAACCGGCATTGCAGCGTGAACTGGTCGAAGCGCAAACGACGCTGCAAGCCGCCGAAGAACGCCGCGCCGAGGCCGAAGCGCGCTATCAGGCGGTGGCGGGCGTGGAAGACCAGATGCAGACGGCCAAAGCGCGCCTTTCTCAAGCTGAACACCGTGTGCGCCAACACGAAAAGGACTTGCACGAAACCGAGCGCGAGATCGCGCGGCGGAGCGAGCAGCTCGCCGCACAACGCGCTATTGTGGCGGAGCAGGAAACCATTGAGGCGGGTTATGCGCAACTGCAAGCGGCGCGCGAACGCGACCGGCAATTGGGCGAAAAGTTGCGCGAGCTGAGCGCGCTCAAAGACCAGCTCAACGCGCTGGAACGTCGCATTGCCGAGGCGCGCGCTACGTTGGAAAACGAGGCCACCGCCCACCGCACGCGCTTACAGAGCGCCGAACAGAGTGCCGCTCGCCTGGAGACGCTGTTAGAAGAGCTGGCCGAAGCGCAAAAGGAGTTGGCGCACTTGGAGGAAGAGGAGGCGCGTCAAGAGACGCTCCGTGCCGAAGTGGAGGCACTGAAAGAGGAGCGTGCCAGCCTGGACGCGGAAAACAAGGCGCTTTATGAGGAGATGCAAAAGCTCAAGAAGCGCCAGGGGGAGCTGCAAGAAGCGGGCGCGGTTTGCCCTCTGTGTGGGCAGGGGTTGGACGCTGCACACAAAACGTCTGTGTTGGAAGAGATCGCGGCGGACGGCGCGGCGCGGCGTGAAATCTGGGTTGCCAACAAAGAACGTGTCGAGGAAATAAACACCACGCTGAAGGCGTACCAAAAGGAACTGCGCCGCATCGGGCGGGCGCTCAAGACGCTGCCAAAAACGCGCACCCGAGCTGCCCGCCTAGAAGCGCAGGTGGCCGAAGCGCGCCAAGCCCAAGCCGCCGCCCAAGCTGCCCGGGCTGAACTGGCTACGGTAGAAGCGGCACTCGATGCGGGCGAGTATGCGCGTGAGCTGCGCGCCCAACGCGACACGCTCCACGCACAGATCGAGGCGCTGGGCTATGACGACGACGCGCACAGTGCTATCAAAGAGACGTTGGAAAGCTACGCGGCTTACGACGAACGTCAGCGCCAGTTGCAAAGCGCGTTGGAACGGCTGCCGGAGCTGGAAGCGAGTTTGGAGCAGGCCCAGGCGCGTCAAACGCGCTGGCAAGAGGCGCTGGCGCAAGAGCTGGCCGCGATTGAGGCGCTGCGCTTGGAAATGGCGCAGCTTGAGGAAAAAGTGGCCGAGGCGCGCAAACGCGAAGAGGCTTTGCGCCTTTGTCGCACCGAGGAACGCGAGGCACACGAGCGCGTCGTGCGCGCCGAACAGAAGCTCAGCGCGTTGGTGAGTTTGCGCGAACGCCAAGAGCGTTTGCACACACAGCGCCAACAGCTCGCCGCCCAGCAAAATATCTTCCAGGAGCTGCGCCTGGCCTTCGGCAAAAACGGCGTGCCCGCGATGGTGATCGAGGCGGTCATTCCGGAGTTGGAAGAAACGGCCAATGTGTTGCTTGCCCGCATGACCGACGGACGAATGCATGTGCGGCTGGATACGCAGCGCGAAAAGAAAACCGGCGGCGTGGCCGAAACGCTGGATATTCTCATCGGCGACGAGCTGGGCACGCGCAGCTACGAGTTGTACTCCGGCGGGGAGGCGTTCCGTGTCAACTTTGCGATTCGCGTGGCGCTCAGTCAGATGTTGGCGCGGCGGGCGGGCGCGCAGTTGCGCACGCTTTTCATTGATGAGGGCTTCGGCACCCAAGACGCGCTCGGACGCCAGCGGTTGGTGGAAGCGATCAACGCCGTGCAAGAGCAGTTCGACTTGCTGTTGGTGATCACGCATATCGAAGAGTTACGCGACGCTTTCCCCGCGCAGTTGCTGGTGGAAAAAACGCCCGACGGCAGCCGCGTCACCGTGCAATAAGCGAAAAATACCTATGCCCCTCTCACTGGAACGCCAAAACGCCTACCGCGCCCGTTATGCCCGCTTGCGCACCGGCTGGCAACCGGCCACCGTTCGCTACGAGGCGCTCATCCGCGCGCACTTGCGCCCGGGGATGCGCGTTTTGGATGTGGGCTGTGGGCGCGGCGGCGTGCTGGAGCAACTGCAAGACGTGCTGAGCGCCCCGCTGGGTGTAGACCCCGACCATCGCTCGCTGGTGGAGCATCGGTTGCCGCGCTTGCCGCGCGCGGTGGCGTTGGCGGACGCGCTACCGTTGCCTGCCGCCAGCGTGGATATGGTTATTTCCAGTTGGGTGTTGGAACATTTGGAGCGTCCGGAACGCACCTTTGCGGAGGTGGCGCGCGTGTTGCGTCCCGAAGGCTGGTTTATCTTCCTGGCGCCCGGGGCGTGGAGCTTGCCCGCGTTGCTCAACCGCACACTCGAACCGCTGCAACGGCGGCTCGTGCCGCTGCTTTACGGGCGCGCGGCGGAGGACGCTTTCCCCGTTTTTTACCGCGCCAACACGCGCCGACGCCTGGCTGCGCTGGCCGAGGCTGCGGGGTTGGAGTTGCACGCCTTTTACGCCATTGAAGATCCCACCTATTTCGCGTTTCATCCGGCGCTTTTTTACGCCAACGCCGCGCTGAGCGCGCTTCTGCCGCGCGCTATGGCCGAGCATTTGATCGGCGTGTGCCGCAAGCCGTAGCGTTCGGGTGGTGCGCGTGGATTCTGGGGGGGCGGGGGCAACGTCCCCGCAAGCGAACACACGCTGCTAAGTGCGCGTCGCTTCCAGCACACGATAGCGCGCGTTTTCTGCTACCACCTGCACATTGCCGAACACGTCGCGCATGGCGCGGTCGTAGGGCAAAAAGGCGTTGGCAACAATGCGCAAGCGTCCCCGCTGTCGCAGCACGTCGAATGCCTCGCGCACCAACCGCACTGCCACGCTGGTCGAAACGTCCACGCCTTGATGAAAGGGCGGGTTGGAAAGCACCAGGTCGAATTGGCGCTCTTGCACCGCCTGCGTCAAATCGCTGGCGAGCACCTCACAGCGCCCGTCCAGTCCGTTGAGGCGGACGTTTGTCGTGGTGCAGCGCACCGCCAACAAGTTATCGTCCACCAACACCACATGCGCCCCTGCGCGTGCTGCTGCCAGCCCGATGATGCCATAGCCGCAACCCACGTCCAGCACATCGTTTTCCGGTTCGGCGCCCAGGTAATCGAGCAACAACGCCGTGCCCTCGTCCAAATGTTCCCAAGAAAAAATCCCCGGCATGGTCAAGATGGTATATGTGCCTTCGGGACGGTTGACAGCGCGCATCTGCGGACGCCAGCTCATTTGAGTGCCCCAAGACGCGGGCACGCTCAATGTTTCGGGGCGCACGGCTACGGCGACGCGATGGCTGCGCTTGTGTCCCAAGATGGGCGCTTGGCCGAAGAGCGCCGCTGCGTCTTGGATCACGGCTTTGGCGCCGACGGCGTTGGCACCGGCCAAATACAAATGTCCCTGAGGACGCAAGGCTTGCGCTGCCGTCCAAAGGTAGGCGCGGGCCACGTGTCGCCCCTTGGGAATATCCAGCAACACCACGTCGGCGGGGCCGTGTGCCTTGGCGTCTGGATAGACCGCCTCGCTCACTTCCACGTTGGGCACACGCGCCAGCCGCCTGAGCACTTGCGCGGAAAGGTGCAGCGCTGTCACGCGCCCACTCGCGCCGACTTGCTGCGTGACCCAGCGCGCCAAGCGCGGATCGCTGCTGTGCAGCAGTAGCACGGCGTCCCCCGACGCAAGTTCAGCAGCGCGCGCCAGTAACCAGCTAGAGGGGATGTGCAACAGTTTGGTATCTGGCATCGCGTTCCTTTGGGGAAGACTCAATTGGCGGGCTTCGCGTTTTTCAGCCAGGGCGGACGTTGCGCAGCGGGCCGTTGTGGGACGGTTGGGGTGTCGGCCACCTCGACTGTTTCTATGACCAAGCGTCCATCGCGTTGGGTGATCAGATGCAGCGTGTCTTGCGCGCTCAGCAAACGGCGCACTTCGTCCATGCGCGCGCGGAACGCGGCTTCTTCCACGATTACCAGCTCCGCGCTGGCGGTTGTGTCCAGCGGGTGCAAGCGGCACGTTTTCAACAGCGCACGCAGCGCGGCATAGCGTTCTTTGACGCCTGTGTCTGGGTGTAAGGTAATCCAGAGCAGGGCGCGGTCGGCTTTGATGGGTGGATAACGCATGGGGCAATCCCTAGACGTGCGAGCCTCGGACGAATAACGCACTTTCGTTCGGTGTGTGTATTATAAACCCGCCGTTTGCCCCTGACCAGCGAACGGGTCATAATTAACCACTATGGCACTAGAAACCATCCAACACGGTCGCGTTACCTGGGTCAATATCGAGCGCGTCACGCCGCAGGACATCGAAACGTTGCGGGAGATGTACCCTCATTTCCACCCGCTGGACCTCGAAGACCTGCAAAGCCGCATCGAACGCCCCAAAATTGACGAATACGACGATTACCTTTTCGTCGTGATGCAGTTTCCCCAGTGGGACAAAGTACAGCGCATCAGCCGCGCTGCCGAAGTGGATATGTTCGTCGGCAGCGGCTATTTGGTCACGGTCAGTGACGGCACGTTGCCTCCGCTGCGGCAGTTTTTCGAGCAGTGTCGTGTTGACCCCGACACCCGCGAGCGTTATATGGGACGTGGGGCCAGCCGTGTTTTCTACACCGTGATTGACCGGCTGGTGGATTATGTTTTCCCCATCCTTTACAAGGTTGATCGCAATTTGCGTCATTTGGAAGAAGAGGTTTTCGCCGAAGATTCGCGGCGTGTGATGCAGGAAATTTCCGTGATGCGGCGTGATGTTATTGCGCTGCGGCGCATCGTCCGCCCGCAGATCGCCATCGTGGACAACTTGGAAAAAGTCGATCGCCCCTTCATCCGCGAAGAGCTGGACGTTTACTTCGGCGACATCCTGGATCACTTGGTCAAGGCTTGGGAGATTGTCGAGGAACATTACGACGTGATCAACGGCCTTTCGGATACGGCCAATACGTTGGTCAACTACCGGCTGAACGAGGTCATGCAGATTTTGACCGTGATCTCGGTGATCATGATGCCGTTGGAACTGATCGCGGGCATTTATGGGATGAACGTGGCTTTGCCCATGATAGAGTTCCGCTCCGCTTTTTTGCTGATCATGGTGTTGATGTTCGTGATTGCCTTTGTCATGTTGTTGTACTTTCGCCGTCGGGGGTGGCTGTGAACGACCTTCCGTCTCAGTTCCCGCGTGCTTACACGATTCGCCGTACCGAAGAGTTGCGCCGCTACGTGGATCGCTGGAGCAAAGAGCCGCTTTTGGCCGTCGATACCGAGTCCAATAGCCTCTATGCGTACTACGAACAAGTGTGTTTGGTGCAGCTTTCCACGCGCGAGCAAGATTTCATCATTGACCCGCTGGCGCTCGATGACCTCA
>CAZZNC010000122.1:0-7155 GCA_964655405.1 uncultured Anaerolineaceae bacterium
TTATCCATTATCAATTAAATTCACAACCGCCTCGACAACGGCCGTTTCTTCCATAACGGCCGTTGTTGGCGTGACAATCGGAGCACCTGTGTCGGCATCCCAGATGCCCAGCATATCATAGCCATGACAGGACTCTCGGAGGAAGCACATGCTGCCGGAAACAAAAGAGCGACCGTCCGGCGCCCACGCAACAGCGACCACACTTTCGGGGTGTGCCTCAATCACGATGCGCGGCGGTGCGGCTTGGGTTGCGTCCCAAAGCCGCACCGTGCCGTCGGCGTGCCCCGTGACAAGGCGTGTGCCGTCCGGCGCCCACGCTACACTGAGCGCGCCTGCGTGTGCCCACCGGTTACTAGGGACATTGGGGCCAAGCGGTTTACCTTCAGCGTTGAGAACGATCTCCCCTTCCCCCTGTAGCATCTGGGGCGGTGTATTGCCGACGGGATCCCAAATATGCACAATGTCGCTGTCGTCTGCGCCCGCCAAACGCGCCCCGTCCGGTGACCAGGCCACAGCGTTGATCGGAGCGTCCGTTTCCGCCAACAAGCGCGGCTCAGCGTCCCAATCGTGCGCGTTGTAGAGCCACACGCCCACCGACGAAGCAACGGCCAACGTCCCCTCGTCCGGCGACCAGGCCACATCCGCCAGCCAACCGCGTCCCAGGCGCGCGATCTCGCCCACCTGAGCGGCGTTGTCCGGCGTAATCGGGGAAAGATCGGAGGAAAAGGGACCTTGCGCGTTGGCTAAATTTCCTGCTGCCAACGCCAGCACCAATCCGACAAGCAACCAAGCATGACGTATTCGCACGGCCACCTCCCTATGAAAATCACGAGAACTACCGCTATTGAAACATCGGCGCGAAACAGAAACTTGTCTGCCACCCCACGTTTGGCATACGGTCAGCGCAAATCGGGCAGGCGCGCGTGCTGCAAAGCCCACAGCCGCGCGTAGTAGCCCGCCGCGCGCAACAAGTCCGCGTGCGTGCCCCGTTCCACCACGCGCCCCGCGCGCAACACCAGGATTTCGTCTGCGCGCTCCAGGCCGCTCAGTCGGTGCGTGATGAGCAGCGTGGCGCGGTCGGCCAGCGCGGTGAAGATCGTTTCCAGCACATCCCGCGCGGTGATCGCGTCCAGATTGGCGGTCGGCTCGTCCAATAGCAAAATCGGCGCGTCTTTGAGGATGGCGCGGGCAATCGCCAGCCGCTGACGCTCCCCGCCGCTCAGCAGCAAGCCCTGCTCGCCGATCCACGTGTCGTAGCCGTCCGGCAGCCCTTGGACGAAAGCGTGCAGTTGCGCCGCGTGGCACGCGCGCTCCAACGCCGCGTCGTCGGCCTCGGGGGCAGCCAGGCGCAAGTTGTCGCGGATCGTGCCCGCGAAAAGGGTCGTGTGCTGGCTGACCACACTCATTTGCGCGCGGATGGTTTCCGGCGGCAAGGTGCGCAGCTCTCGCCCGAAGAGCGCAATATCCCCCTCCGCGTAGTCCCAAAAGCGCAGCAGCACATTGACCAACGTGGACTTGCCCGCGCCGCTCGCCCCCACGACGGCCAACGTGCCGCGCGGCCTCAGCGTGAAGCTCACGCCGTCCAACGCGGGCGGCTCTTCCGGCGCATAATGGAAGCGCAGAGCGGCCACGCGCAACGGATCGGCTTCGGGAATGGGGAAAGCGGGCGCGTCCGGCGGCGCGGGGCGTGTCTGCACGGGCGGCGGCGCGTCCACGATCTCGAAAAGCCGACGCGCGGCGGTCAGGTTGGCGCCCAGGTGTTGGAAGGCGGCGGGCAGCGGTTGCACGGCCTCAAAGGCGGTCAGCGTGCCCAGTGCCAACACCGCCAACAGCACCCCGTCCAACTGCCCACGCTCCACCAACGGGATCGCGATCACCAGCGTAGCGATCAGCGCGGCGCCGGTCAGCAACGCGGTCAAGGCATCTTGCAGCCCGGCGACGGCGGCCATGCGCGCCTGCAAACGCCCCACCGCGCGGTTGAGCGCGTGCACGCGCTCGGCGTAGCGTCCGCCCGCCCCGTAAGCGAGCAAATCCGGCATCCCCTGCACGCCGTCCACCAGCGCGGTCGTGAGTTCAGCGCGCGTGTGTACGAGCGCCTGCCCCGGGCGCTGCGCGATGCGGCGCACCAGCAGCGGCACACCCAGGCCGGTCAGCGCCAGGAAAGCGGTCAAGCTCAGCGCCAAGCGCGGATCGTGCGCGGCCATGAAAAGCGCCATGCCCAACGTGACCAGCAGCGCGGTCAGCGGCGGCGCAATTACGCGCAGGAAGAAGTTTTCCAGCGCGTTGATGTCCGCCACCACGCGCGCCAGCAGGTCGCCGGAGCGGTATTGCGCCAAACGCGCGGGGGCCAGCGGTTCGAGCGCCGCATAGAACCACACGCGCAGCCGCGCCAGGATGCGGAAGGTAGTTTCGTGCGCCACGTAGCGCTCGGCGTAGCGGAAGCCCCCGCGCGCAATGCCGAAAAAGCGCACGCCCACAATCGCTACTTGCAGCGTGGCAATGGATGGATGCAGCGCAGCGGTGGCAACGATCCACGCGGAGGCGGTCATCAGCCCAACGCTGGCAGCGATGGTCAGCGTGCCGAGCAACACGGCCAACGCCATCCACCAGCGGAACGGCGCAACGAGCTTGAGTAAGCGGAAGAAGGTGGGCATAGTCTCCCCTGCGGAATGTCCCAGACATGGCTAAAAGTTCGAGATGAGGCTATCCAAACCACATTTTACCGTTGTGAGGCATTTTTCTCCCACTGCCGGCAAATGCATCTCTCCGCGCTATCCCCAACGCGCCAGGTTCGGTTACAATAGGCGCGATCCATCCCGCCAGTGGTGGAGGAGGAGATACCTTATGCGACGCTTGATCTTGCTCGTTGTGTTGATAACCGTGTTCGGCGCGCTGAGCGCGTGCGGCGGCGGAGAACCGGCGCCGACGGCTACACCGCTCCCGCCGACTGTGCCACCGGCCACGCCGACGCTTGTGCTCAGCGCGACCCCCACCCCGCTCCCACTGCCTGCCCAGGATACCGACCCGAACACGCGGGCACAGTTGCGCATCGTGGATGTGGGTAGCGGATTCCCGAACCTCAGTTTCTACTTGGACGGTGAAGAAATCGCGCGCGGCTTTCGCTCGGGCAACTATCACCGCCAGACGCTCTCGTACCAAGCAGGCGACTATTTGTTGCGCGTGGTGCAAGCGGGCGACAATCCCGACACCGCCCCGCGCTTCGTCGAGCAGCCGCTCACGCTGGAAGCAGGTAGCAGCACCGTCGCCGTCTTGACCGGCACGCCCGATACCCCGCAAGTGATCGTCGTCGCGGAGGATCTTTCCCCCATGCCGCAGGACACCGTGCGGCTGCGCACGATCCATGCCGCGCCAAACACCGCCCCACTGCTCGTGCAGGCCAACGGACGCACATTGGCACGCGACTTGAGCTTTGGCGAGGTCAGCGAAACGCAAGAATTGCCGCTCCAGGACTTCGAGCTGACGTTCGCGCACGACGCCGAAACGCTCGCCACGCACACGCTTTACACCCGCGCGGGCAATGTCTACACGGTGATACTTTACGGGGACGAGCCGCTGCAAACCCTGGACTTCGCCAGCCCCGCGCGCAGCGAAGCGCGCGTGCGCGTGGTTCACGTATCGCCGGACGCTCCGGCCCTGGCCGTCTATCTGGACGACACGCCGCTCGGCGATGCGCTCAACTTCGGAGAGGTGACGGACTGGCAACGTGTGGCTGCGCAACGCGCCACCGTGCGCGTGTTGCCCGCTGATGCCGCGCCGGACGCTGCGCCGCTTGCGCAAAAAGAAATCTCGCTGCGCCCGTATGTCGCGGTTGACTTGGTGCTGCTGGATACGCAAGATCGGCTGCGTATTCTCAACTTGGACGAGGATCTTTCCCCGACATTGCCCGACGAGGTGCGCTTTACTTTCGTGCACGCCGCCGTCGGCTTTACGCGCGCATGGTTGAGTTCTCCCAACGGCGAACTTGACGCACAGCCGCCTATTTCCTTCGGAATGGCTACGCGCCCCTTTGCCTACTCAGCGGGCGAAGAGGAAATCGTGGTCGTGGACAGCACAGACGACGACGCCAACGTGATCGCCTTCATTGACCCGCGCGACTACCAAGTTGGATACGCCTACACGTTCATACTCACCGGCGAAAGCGACTCACCGGCGATCCTTTTGGAAACCGAGGTTGGATACGCCGAGGACGCTGCTTCCGGCGACGCGCCGTCGGCGGAAGATGCCGCGTTTGGCGTGCCCACCGTGCGCCCCTCGCTGCGCATGATCAACGCGCTGGGGCAAGACGTGCCGCTCACGCTCGAAGTGGACGGCACCGTGATCTTCGAGGAAGTACAGCGCGCTTAAGACACATCCTATCATCAATTCAACAACCCACCCCAAAATTATCGTGTACTGAACAGCGACACCGGAGAAACGCTGCTCGAAGGGCAATTGTTTGCTCTGGACGGGGACGTGCTGCGGGGCACGATGTTCGTTTACCAAATGTCACAAGGCATGGATATGTTCATCGCGGACGATGCGCCGTTGCAAGTGCCTGCCAACTTGGCGAATGTGCGCGCTTTCCATGCTGCGCCCGCTTACGGCGATCTGCGGTTGACCGTGCCGATCGAACCTCAGCCCGAAGAAGAGGAAGCGATGGACGACCTCATCACGCCAACGCCACTTCCGCCAGAGATCGAGTTGGTGGGTGAAGCCTATTTCGGCGTGGTCAGCAACCCGATCACGTTGGAAGAAGACGTGCACGAGGTATACATCGAGCGCGCGAGCGATTTTTCGCGCGTGTTGACCCTCCCCGCACTGACGGTCGAGGCGCGACAAAACTACGATTTGCTGCTGCTTCCGGCAACGGAAGCCGAGGGTGGGGACTTGGTCGCCGTGTTGATCGCGCGTCCGGATTGAGCGCGTGCGCGGACGGGGCGCGCCGCCCGCCCCGCGCTTCGCGCGGCGCAAAGCGGCGGAAGCCGCTTTGGGGTGCGCCGAATGGCGCACGGCGGCGCGCCCCCGGCGGCGAGCGTTGCGCTCGCCGCGATGCCGCTAACGCGGCGTCGTCCGCGCACACGTCCGGTGCGTCAGGCGACCGTGCCTTGCGCGGTGGGCAACACACCTTGCCCCGCTCCGCGAACCCGCTTATAATCTTCGCCGCTTGCTTAAACTCCAGCACCCAAGGGGGAAACACGTGCGAGTGCTCATCACGGGCGCAGGCGGATTTGTCGGCGGCCACCTTGTCGAACACCTGCTCACCCAACCCGACCTGACGTTGCACGCCAGCGTTTACTTGCCTCCCGGGCAAAATCCGCGCTTGGACGGACGTCCCATCGTGCAACACCACACCGACTTGCGCAACGCGGACGCCGTGCAGTCCGTAATCGCAGAAGTGCGTCCGGACTGGGTCGTTCACCTGGCGGCACAGGCGAGCGTGCCGCAATCGTTCCAAGACCCCTGGCGCACTCTGGAAAACAACATCCATGCCCAGGTGAATTTGCTGCAAGCCATCCTCAACGAGGACTTGCGCCCGCGCACGCTGATCGTCAGCTCGGCGGAAGTATACGGGGCGGCAGGCGGGCGCACCGAGCCGTTGGACGAAACGTTCCCCTTCGCCCCGACCAATCCCTACAGCGTCAGCAAGGCCACACAGGACTTGCTCGGCCAGCAATATTATCTGAGCTATCAACTGCCCGTGATCCGTGTGCGTCCCTTCAACCACATTGGGCCGCACCAGAGCAGCGGATTTGTGGCAACAGACTTCGCCAGCCAGATCGCCGCTATCGAAGCAGGGCAACGCGAACCGGTGATGTACGTGGGCAATCTCAGCGCCGAGCGTGATTTCACCGACGTGCGCGACGTGGTGCTCGCCTACGGAGCACTGTTGCGCCGAGGGCACGCAGGCGAGGCGTACAATGTCAGCAGCGGGCGCGGCTACAGCATCCAGTATCTACTGGACACGTTGCTCAGCTACAGCACGGCCACCATTGACGTGCGCCAAGACCCCGCCCGTATGCGCCCTTCGGACGTGCCGCGCCGCGTGGGTGACTTCGGCAAATTGCACGCCCACACCGGTTGGCAACCGGTCATTCCCTTTGAACAAAGCTTGCTCGATATTCTCAACGACTGGCGGCAGCGCATGGGGCTTGCCCCCCGTGCCAGTCACCAACCAGGAGACGAATAAGACGATGGCAAAACGTGCGCTCATCACCGGCATCACCGGCCAGGACGGATCGTATTTGGCCGAATTTCTGCTCGAACAGGGCTATGAGGTCTTCGGCCTGGTGCGACGAACCAGCACCCTCAACTTCGCACGCATCGAGCACATTCAGGACAAAATCACGCTCATTTCCGGCGATATGTTGGACCAAACCTCGCTGCAATTGGCGCTGCAACAATGCCAGCCGCAAGAAGTCTACAATCTGGCGGCGCAGAGCTTCGTGCAAACGTCCTGGACGCAGCCGGTTTTCACCGGCGACGTGACCGCGCTGGGCGTCACGCGCATTTTGGATGCCATCCGCCACATCAACCCCGAAATTCGCTTCTATCAAGCCTCCAGCAGCGAAATGTTCGGCAAAGTGCGCGAAGTGCCGCAGAAGGAAACAACTCCCTTCTACCCGCGCAGCCCTTATGGCGTGGCGAAAGTGTACGGGCACTGGATCACGGTCAATTACCGCGAAAGCTACGGCCTACACGCCACCAGCGGCATCCTCTTCAACCACGAAAGCCCCCGCCGTGGGCTGGAATTCGTCACGCGCAAGGTCACGTACAACGTGGCACGCATCAAGCTGGGCATGACCGGCGAACTGCGGCTGGGCAACCTGGACGCACGACGCGATTGGGGCTACGCGGGTGACTACGTGCGCGCCATGTGGCTGATGCTCCAGCAGGACACGCCGGACGATTACGTGGTAGCAACCGGCGAAACGCACGCGGTCGAGGAACTGGTCACGGTCGCGTTCGACTACGTGGGGTTGGACTGGCACGATTACGTCGTGCAAGACCCGCGCTTCATGCGTCCGGCGGAAGTGGATTTATTGGTGGGGGACGCCAGCAAAGCAGGACGCGCGCTCGGCTGGGAACCGCAAGTGACGTTCGAGGAACTGATCCGGATGATGGTCAATCGGGATTTAACTGACCAGTATCCGAAAC